>NZ_VLJQ01000099.1:0-109835 GCF_007829375.1 Nocardioides sp. J9
GCGCGCAGCCCTCGACAGGCGACACGCTCGCGCCATCAGGAGTTGTACCGCTGCTGGGTCTTCTCGAGGCCCTCGGCGATCAGGCACTCGACGGCGTCGGCGGCGGAGTCGACCTGGAAGGGGAGCTCCTTGCGCTGCGTGGTCGAGTAGTTCGACAGCACGAAGTCGGCGACGTCCTGGCGGCCGGGCGGGCGGCCGATGCCGGCGCGGACCCGGAAGAAGTCGCCGGTGCCGAGGGAGGACCGCATGGACTTGAGGCCGTTGTGGCCGTTGTCGCCGCCGCCCTTCTTGACACGGAGGGTCCCGAAGTCGATGTCGAGCTCGTCGTGGATGGCGACGATGCGCTCGGCGGGGACCTTGTAGAACGTGGCGAGCGCCTTGACCGGGCCGCCGGACTCGTTCATGTAGGAGCGGGCCTTCGCGAGCACGACTCGCGGCGCGTCGGCGCCGGGGGCGCCGAGCCGGCCCTCGACGACGTCGGCACGGCCGGACTTGTGAGCGCGGAAGCCGCTGCCCATCCGGCGGGCGAGCTCGTCGACCACCATGTAGCCGATGTTGTGCCGGTGCCCGGCGTACGACGGCCCGGGGTTGCCGAGGCCGACGACGAGCCACACGTCGGTGCCGGTCACGTCATCGCTCCTCGGGTCAGGGGTGGAAGCAGAGCTCCCCGGCGCGGAGGACCGCGCCGGGGAGATCAACCGGCCCAGGAACCACCTGAGCCGTGCGAAGGTCACTCGCTGTCGCCGCCCTCGGCGGGCGCAGCCTCCTCGGCGGCCTCGGTGTCGCCCTCAGCGGCCTCGTCGGCGGGCTCCTCGGCCACGGGGGCCTCGGTGACGTTGACGACGAGGGTCTCGGCGTCGGTCAGGAGCGTGGTGCCGTTGGGCAGCTCGACGTCGCTGGCGTGGATCTGGGTGCCGGCCTCGGCGCCCTCGATGCTGATCTCGAACTGCTCGGGGATGTGGGTCGCCTCGGCCTCGACCTGGAGGGTCGCGTTCTCGGTGACGACGAGGGTGCCCGGGGCGGCGTCGCCTACCAGGTGGACGGGGACGTCGACGGTGACCTTCTCGCCACGCTTCACGGCGACGAAGTCGACGTGCTCGAGGAGGCGGCGGACCGGGTCGACCTGGACCTGCTTGGTCAGGGCGAGCTGGACGTCGCCGTCGATGTCGAGCTCGAGCAGGGCGTTCGCGCCGCCGTGGCGGATCGCCATCATGGTCTCGTGGCCCGGGAGGGTCAGGTGGATCGGGTCGTTGCCGTGGCCGTAGACGACGGCGGGGATCTTGTCCTCGCGGCGGATGCGGCGGGCGGCGCCCTTGCCGAACTCGGTGCGCAGCTCGGCCTTGATCTTCTCGGTGCTCATGGGGAACTCCTGGCTCGTCCTTGTCGGGTGGCGTTGCCCGGGAAAGAGGAACGCCACGCTTCCCTGGCCCGATGACCGGCAGGGCGCGCGGCGTCAGAAGACGAACCGGCCCAGTCGATCACGGAGTCACAGAAGCGGGTGCTCCCTCGCCGAGGCAACCGGAAGAGACTACCGAGGGACGGCCGCCGCCGCGAAATCCACGTCAGGGCCCCGACCGGACCGCTAGAGGTACGGGTCCGTGACCTCGCGGAGCGCGACCAGCGCGTCCTGCAGTGCGGCCATCCGCTCGGCGCCGAGGTGGCGGCGCCACTCCCGCTCCACGGCCCGCTCCTCGCGCCGGGCAACCGCCCGCGCGGCGCGGCCGCGGGGGGCGAGCACGACGAGGCGCGCCCGGGCGTCCGCGGGGTCAGGCACCCGCTCGACGTACCCGCACCGCTCGAGCTGGTCGACGAGCGCACTGGCGCTCTGCTTGGTGATCCGCGCCTGCTCGGCGATGTCGGTGACCCGGATGCCGTCCTCGCGGAGTCGGGCGGCGGCCCGCGCCATCGCGGGCGTCAGGTCCTCGAAGCCAGCGGCCACGACCGCGTCGTTGATCCGCTGCTCGACGTACCGCGCGCCGATGAACATCAGCAGGCCGGGATGCGGACCGGACAACTCTTCCTCCTCGAGACCTTGACGAACTGGTCAGCGCGACTGACCATATCAGTCAGGGAAACTGACCAGTCGAGATCACGAGGGCGGCGATGGACAAGAGCACCCTGTGGGCCTGGGTCCACGCCGAGCGCACGGCTCTGGCCACCACCCTCGCCGACCTCTCCCCCGAGGAGTGGGCGCACGAGTCGCTGTGCCCGGGGTGGAGCGTGCACGACGTGGCCGCGCACGTGATCTCGACGCCGCAGATCGGCTGGCCCCAGATGGGCGGGCTGGTGGCGCGCAACCTGGGGCGTGGCTACAACACGATGATCTTCCGCGAGGTGAAGCGACTCGGCGCCCGAGAGACGAGGGAGAGCATCCTCGCCGACTTCGACCGGTTCGCCACCAGCACGAACCACGTGCCGACGACCACCAGCGTCGAGCCACTCATCGACGCGCTGATCCACCACCAGGACGTCGTCCGCCCGCTCGGCCGGACCCGCGAGATGCCACCGGAGGCGGCGGCGGTCGCCGCCGACCGGGTGCGCCGCCTCGCCTTCCTCATGGGCACCCGCCGCCTGCTGCGCAGCGTGCGCCTCGTCGCCACCGACGTCGACTGGGCCCGTGGCTCCGGCCCGACCATCACCGGCCCGATGCAGGAGCTGCTGATGATCGCCTCCGGCCGCCGCCCCGACCCCGCCCTGGTCTCCGGCGAGGGCGTGGCACTCGTGCCGGCGCTGTCCTGACGCTGGTCGGCGCGGCGGCGGGGGAGAAATTCGCCGGTCGACCGGCGAAACTCACGCTTGACCGACGAAGCTTCGTCGGTCAAGCGTGAGCTTGACGGTCAGGTTCGTCCCGGACGCCGGGGTTGTGTCGGGATACCGATTTATACTCGGCCGAAGTATAAAGACGTATCACGCGGAGGCGGCATGCCCAGCAACCCCTACACCCCCGGCCAGGTGCCCCGGATCCTCGCCGGGCGCGCGGTCGAGATGCGGCGGATCGAGGGGCTGCTGGCGCGCGTCGCGACGTACGGCGAGCTGGGTGGTCCGCTGCTGGTGTTCCACGCGCCGCGCGGCATCGGCAAGACCTCCCTGCTGCGCGCGGGCCAGCGCCGCGCGACCGAGTCCGGGTTCGTCACCGCGTGGGTCGCGTGCTCTCGGCAGCGGCCGGTGCTACCGGAGGTCGCGCACAGCATCGGCCGGGCGCTGGAGCGCGCGGACGCCGTACCGTCCGGCGCGGCCGGCAACCGCTGGCGTGGTCAGCTGGAGCGGCTCACCGTCGAGGTCGGCCTGCCCGGCGCGAAGGTGCAGGCCGAGCTCGCGCGCAAGGAGGCGACCGCTCCCCCGCAGGCGGTGATCGGGATCCTCGAGTCGCTGCTGCACGACGCTGCCACCGCGGTCCGCCAGCACGGCGGGGCCGGCCTGCTGCTCCTGCTCGACGAGCTGCACACCGCGTCGGCCGACGACATGTCGGTGCTGCTCAACACGCTGCAGAACCTCGACGGCGAGCGCGCCGACAACCCGCTCGCGGCGGTGTCCGCCGGCCTGCCCGTGACGCCCGAGGCCCTGACCCGGGCCGCCACCTTCGGTGAGCGGAGCACGTTCATCTCCCTCGACGTCCTCTCCGAGGACGACGCCCGGGCGGCGCTGGTGCAGCCGGCCGAGGTCGAGGGCGTGGGCTGGACCGACGCCGCGCTCGCCGCGATCGTGGCCGAGTCGCACGGCTACCCGTACCTCATCCAGCTGCTCGGCAGCACCACCTGGGACGCCGCGGAGCCCGACCGCGGCGACCGGCTCACCCTCAACGACGTCCGGCGCGGACTCCCGGTCGCGCGCGACCAGCTCGCCGCGATGCACCGCGCCCGCTGGGGTGCTGCGACCCGGCTCGAGCAGCGCTTCCTCGCCGCGATGGCCGCGGCCGGCGACGGCAACGTCACCCGCGCCGCGATCGCCGCCGGGATGGGCGTCGACTCACGGGCAATCAGCGTGCCGCGGGAACGGCTCATCGAGAAGGGCGTGATCGAGCCGGTCGGTCACGGCCTGGTGCGCTTCACCCTGCCCGGGTTCGGGGCGTTCGTACGCTCGCTCGACCAGGCGTGACGGCTGGNGCCGCGTCGATTGGGCAGGAACTGCAGCCCGCGGGGCCGAATTGTCGCCGTTTGGTCCCAAACGACAACCCTTCTGGTGACCCCTTACGCGTGCCCGTCGAACATCGACGTGACCGAGCCGTCCTCGAACACCTCGCGGATGGCACGGGCCACCATCGGGGCGATCGAGAGGGTGGTCAGCTTGTCGAACTGCTTCTCGTCCGGGACGGGGAGCGTGTTGGTGACGACGATCTCGGTCGCGGTGCTGTTCTTGAGCCGGTCGACGGCAGGCTCCGACAGGATCGCGTGGGTGGCGGCGATGACGACGCCGGCGGCACCGGCGGTCATCAGGGCCTCGGCGGCCTTCACGATCGTGCCGCCGGTGTCGATCATGTCGTCGGTCAGCACGCAGATCTTGCCGGCGACCTCGCCGACGACGCGGTTGGCGACGACCTCGTTGGCGACGTCGATGCGGCGGGTCTTGTGGATGAAGGCCAGCGGCGCGCCGTCGAGCCGGGCGGCCCAGCGTTCGGCGACCTTGATCCGGCCGGCGTCGGGCGAGACGACGGCGAGCTCCTGGTGGCCGTACTTCGCCTTGATGTAGTCGGTGAGCACCGGCAGCGCCATCAGGTGGTCGACGGGGCCGTCGAAGAAGCCCTGGAGCTGGTCGGCGTGCAGGTCGACGGTGATGATCCGGTCGGCGCCGGCGGTCTTGAACAGGTCGGCGATGAGGCGCGCGGAGATCGGCTCGCGACCGCGGTGCTTCTTGTCCTGGCGGCTGTAGCCCCAGAACGGCATGACGACCGTGATCCGCTTGGCCGAGGCACGCTTGAGCGCGTCGACCATGATCAGGTGCTCCATGATCCACTCGTTGATCGGAGTGGTGTGGCTCTGGATGACGAACGCGTCGCAGCCACGCACCGACTCGGCGTAGCGGACGTAGATCTCACCGTTGGCGAACTCGCGGGCGTCGGTGGGCACGAGCTGCTGCCCGAGGATCTCGGCCACCTCCTCCGCCAGCTCGTGGTGTGCCCGTCCCGAGAAGACCATCAGGTTCTTCTCGGTCGTCCGCTTCAAGCCGCTCACGCGTGACTCCCCTGGTCGCCGGAGTTGATACTCAGGATTCTGCCTTCTCCGGGAGGTCGTCCCCAACTCCACGGCCGTTTTCGGACGGTTCACCCAGCGCCGCGGCGGCGGCGTCCGCCTGGGCCGTGCCGGTACGACGCAGCAGCACCCAGCGCTCGATGTTGCGCTGCGGCGAGGTGCTCACCGCGAGGGCCCCCGGCGGGACGTCGCGGCGGACCACGGTGCCGCCGCCGGTGGACGCGCCGTCGCCGATCTCGATGGGTGCGACGAAGGTGTTGTTGGAGCCGGTCTTGGCGTGGCGGCCGACCTTCGTGCGGTGCTTGTCGACGCCGTCGTAGTTGGCGAAGATCGTGCCCGCCCCGATGTTGGTGCCCTCGCCGATCTCGGCGTCGCCGACGTACGACAGGTGCGGGACCTTCGCGCCCTCGCCGATGGCGGCGTTCTTCGTCTCGACGAAGGTGCCGATCTTGCCCTTCGCGCCGAGGGCGGTGCCGGGGCGCAGGTAGGCGAACGGGCCGACGGTCGCACCGTCGCCGACGACGGCCAGCTGGGCGTGGGCGCGCACGACGCGGGCGCCCGCACCGACCTCGCAGTCCTCGAGGGTGGTGTCCGGCCCGATCACCGCGTCCTCGCCGACGACGGTCGCGCCGAGCAGCTGGGTGCCGGGCAGGATCGTGACGTCCTGGGCGAGGACGACGTCGGCGTCGATCCAGGTGGTCGCGGGGTCCATGACCGTGACGCCCTCGCGCATCCAGCGGGTGACGATGCGGCGGTTGAGCTCGCGGCCGAGCTCGGCCAGCTGCGCGCGGTCGTTGGCCCCCTCGGTCTGCAGCGCGTCCTCGACGGCGTGGGCGGCGACGAGCAGGTCGTCTCGACGGGCGAGCGCGATCGCGTCGGTCAGGTAGTACTCGCCCTTGGCGTTGTCGTTGCCGATCCGGCCGATGGCGTCGGCGAGGAAGGCCGCGTCGAAGGCGAGGATGCCGGAGTTGATCTCGGTGATCGCCCGCTGCTCGGCGGTGGCGTCCTTCTCCTCGACGATGGCCTGCACGGCACCCGCGTCGTCGCGCACGACCCGGCCGTAGCCGTGCGGGTCGGCGACGATGCCGGACAGGATGCTGACCGCGGCGCCCGCGCTGCGGTGGGACTCCGCGAAGGCGCGCAGCGTGTCCCCGGCGAGGAGCGGCGTGTCGCCGTACGCGATGAGGACGGTGCCTTCGCTCGGCGGGGCGTCGAGCGCCTCCAGCGCCACCCGGACGGCGTGCCCGGTGCCGAGCTGCTCCTCCTGGACGGCGAGCACGGCGTCGGGGCGCAGCTCGCCGACGTGCGGGGCGACCAGCTCGCGCTGGTGGCCCACGACGGTCACCACGCGGGTCGGCTCGAGCGAGCCGACCGCGGCGAGCACGTGGCCGATCATGCTGCGCCCGCCGATGCGGTGGAGCACCTTCGGGGTCTTGGACTTCATCCGGGTGCCCCCGCCGGCGGCGAGGACGATGACGGTCAGCTGCTCACTCACGCGGACACAGTAATCCCGCGGGACGGAGGCCCCGCGCGCCCACCCGAGCGGCCCACCCGAGCGGCCCACCTGAGCGGACCGCCCGCGACCGGATCCGGTCGCATCCTTTTCCACAGTTCGACGAAAGCCCGTGCATCCGGCGCCGATGAGGCGTATCACAGGAGACCTACGACACACAGGGACAACGACACCGACCAATGAAGGGAGCACGACGATGTGCGACCACTCCCCGCAGTGCCCGGACGCCGCGGCCACCGACTGCTGCAGCGCCCACGTGACCGCCGACCACAGCGAGCAGGGCTGGTGCCGGCTCTGCAACGGCGTCATCCTCTTCGACGACGGCGCGTACCTCACGCCCGAGGGCCAGCCGATGGAGCTGCGCCGCACGGCCTGACGCCGGCTCGTCGTCCGCCGACCGGCTGACCCCTCGCGACCGCCCCGTAGGCTCGGGGAATGGCGGAAGGCTCCACCGTCCTCGTGACCGGGGCGACCGGATTCATCGGTCGCCGGCTCGTGGACGCCCTCGTTGACCAGGGCGCCGACGTGCGCGCCCTCACCCGGCGACCCGAGAGGTACGACGGCGCCGGCACGCCGTACGGCGGTGACGTCTCCGACCCCGCCTCCCTGGTCGAGCCGCTCGCCGGCGTCGACGTGGCGGTCTACCTCGTGCACTCCCTCGACCGCGAGGACTTCGAGGAGCGCGACGCCGCCGCGGCGCGCGCCTTCGGGGCGGCCGCGGCCGAGGCCGGGGTGCGCCAGATCGTGTACCTCGGCGGCCTGGGCGACGACGGCGACGAGCTGTCGGCGCACCTGCGCTCGCGGCGCGAGGTGGAGTCGCTGCTCGGCGAGGCCGGCGTGCCGGTCACGGTGCTGCGCGCAGCGATCGTCGTGGGCCACGGCGGCATCTCGTGGGAGCTCACCCGCCAGCTGGTGAAGAACCTGCCGGCGATGGTGGTGCCGAGGTGGACGAGCACCCGCACGCAGCCCATCGCTGTCGACGACGTGATCCGCTACATCGTCGGCGTCATCGGCGACGAACGGGCGTTCGGCGAGGTCTTCGAGATCGGCGGACCCGAGGCGATGACCTACGTCGACATGCTCGAGATCGCCGCCGAGGTGCAGGGCGGCAAGCCGGTGCCGCTGGTGCGCGCACCGGTGCTGACCCCGAGGCTGTCGTCGTTCTGGCTCGCCCTGGTCACCGACGTCGACGTGACGACCGGGCGCAACCTGATCGACTCGATGAGCACCGAGGTGGTAGTCACCGACGGCCGGATCCGCGAGCTGGTGCCGGGTGAGCCGCTGAGCTACCGCGAGGCGGTGCAGCGGGCGCTGGCCGAGCGGCTGCAGGAGGGCCTGGAGGTCTGAGGGCGAGCCGTCAGCCGAAGAGCAACGGCAGCACCACGAGCATCGCGAACGACCAGGTGCAGTGGGTCAGGATCGGCGCGAGGATGCCGCCGGACGCCCGACGCTCCAGCCCGACCACGACGCCGAGCACGATCGCCGCGAAGGCGAGCATCACGTTGCCGGTCGCGAGGGTGGCCAGCACGTAGGCCACCGACGTCCACGCCACCGGGTGGCGAGGTACGGCGGCGTAGGCCGCCCCACGGAAGAACAGCTCCTCGGCGACCCCGTTGACGACCGTGACCAGCACGAGCAGCGGCAGCGCGCCCTGGTCGGCGAAGTCGGTCACCGACCGGACCTGGTCGTGGAGCCACGGGACCTCCCGCACCACGAGCCCGCCGACGACGAACACCGCGGCGAGGGCGAGCCCGAGGACGATCGGCGAGAGCACCGGCCGCACCAGGGTGTCGCCGTCGCGCGGCGAAACGATCCGGCCCAGGTGGAGCGGCCCGGAGAGGAAGGCGCCCGCCGTCCAGATGACCGCCATCGCGAAGGTGGCCGGGTAGAACCACGGGTTGCCCGGCTCGATGCGCAGCGAGAGTCCGAGCATGGCGGCGCCGACGAGCACGACACCGACCGTGACGCCCTGCCGCTGCCGCAGCGCCTCGGGCGAGTCGCGGTGGTCGCGTGGGACGACGTCCCACAACGACCTGCGGACCCAGCGCGGCACCATGCCCCGAACCTACGGGGTCGCCACTACCCTCGCCCCATGACGACCGCTCCCCGCTCCGAGCGCCTCCTCGACGCCCACGTCGCGTGGCTGGTCACCCGGCTCACCGGCGACGAGCTGGCCGCCACCGTCGAGCGGGACGTGCGGGCGCTGCTCGACGTCGAGTCGCGCACCACCCTCGCCGAGCTCGTCGACGCCGACCGGGCGAAGGAGCTGGTGCACGAGGCGCTGGCCACGGTCCCGGCGAGCACCGGCGCGAGCACGCTGGTCGCGATGGTGGCCGACGTGCTGCACGAGGGCCCGGAGGCGTCGTACACGCTGGGCGAGCTGGTGTCCCGCGAGGACGTCGAGCGCATCGCGCCGGCGGCGCTGTCGCGCACCGACCTGGTCGCCCGGCTGCTCGACGACGCCACGGCCAGCCCGCTCGCCTCGACCCTGGCCTCGCGCTTCGTCGGCCGGCTGGTCGGCGAGGTGCTCCAGTCCAACCGCGCCGTCGCGGAGAAGATCCCCGGCGTGGGCGCCCTGTTCGCGCTCGGCGTGGGTGCGGCGGGGGTCGTCGCCGGCGCGGCCGACAAGCAGCTGGAGGGCGTGCTGGGCGCCGGTGGTGCGTTCGCTACCAAGCGGCTCAACAAGGTGCTGGTCGAGACCCTCAAGGACCCGGCCGCCCGTGCGGCCGTCGTCGAGCTCTACGACCTGTACGCCGACAAGCCGGTGCCGCACCTGAGCGAGGTCGCCTCGCGCGAGGACGTCCACCGCGCTGCGGACCTGCTGCAGGACGTGGCGATCGCGGCGGCCACCAGCGACCCCGCGCACGCGCTGGCCGACGCGCTCGTCGACGCCTTCTACGGGATCTACGGCGACCACCCCGCCACCGCCCTGGCGGCCGACCTCGGCCTCGACCAGGACACGCTGGTCGCCCACGTCACCGAGCTGGCCTCGGTCGTGGTCACCACGGCACACGAGGCCGGCGACCTGGAGCGGCTGCTGCGCGAGCGGCTCGCGCCGTTCTACGCCTCCCCCGAGGTCGCGGCGATCCTCGACGAGCTCCCCGGGTAGGAGTCGAACCTACGTCGCTTGTCCTGATTCAAAGTCAGGCGGGCCCTGCCGACAGACCAACCGGGGATTGCAGGGCCCAGCCTAGGGTGCCGGCGCCGGGCCGGGCGAAGTGGTCGGCGGTGCGGTCGGGCTCGCGGCGCGGGGCTCAGCCGTTCGGCACGAAGCAGATCAGGGTGTCCTGCTCTGCGTACTCGAAGGGCTGGCCCGGGGTCGCGCAGGCGCCGCCGGCCTTGCCGACGGAGGCGACCTTCTGGACCTGCGGCTGGCCCTTCGTGGCGGCGCAGTCGACCTTGCCCTCGGTGGCGAGGTCGAAGCAGTCGCCCTTGGCGGCGTTGATCACCAGGCACAGGTCGACGAAGGCGTCGGAGCCGGCGCGGGAGACCTGGTAGCCGGTCTCGTTCGCCCCGCAGCTGCCGGCGTCGCCGACGACCTTGTGGCTCGCCTTCGCGTCGCCGCAGCCGACCTCGACGGCCTCGTCGTTGGTGCCGTCCTTCTCGAAGTAGACGCACTCACCGACGTCGGGCGCCTTGGCCTGCTCGGCCTTCTCCTCGCCCCTGGAGGAGAAGTAGTAGACGCCGAGCGCGACGGCGATCGCGACACCGATGCCGACGAGGCGGGCGACGAGGCTCTTTCCCATGCGCGCAGCCTTGCACGCTCGCGCCCGGCGCAACCAGCGGCCGGTCAGCCCAGCCGGTCAGCCCAGCAGGTCAGCGCAGCAGGTCGCGGCCGATGACCATCCGCTGGATCTGGTTGGTGCCCTCGAAGATCTGGGTGACCTTGGCGTCGCGCATCATCCGCTCGACGGGGTACTCGCGGGTGTAGCCGTTGCCGCCGAGCACCTGCACCGCGTCGGTGGTGACCCGCATCGCCGCGTCGGTGGCGGTGAGCTTGGCGATCGAGGCCTGCCGGGAGAACGGGCGGCCGGCGTCCTTGAGCCGCGCGGCGTGGAGGTACGACGCCCGGGCCCGCTCGACCTCGGCGGCCATGTCCGCGAGCAGGAACTGCAGGCCCTGGAACTCGCCGATCTTCTTGCCGAACTGCTCGCGCTCCTTGGCGTACTCGACCGCGTAGGCCAGCGCACCCTGCGCGATGCCGGTCGCGACGGCGGCGATGCCGAGCCGGCCGGCGTCGAGCGCCGACAGGGCGACCCGCATGCCGGCGCCCTCCTCGCCGACCAGCTGGGCGGCCGGGATCCGGGCGCCGTCGAAGAGCACCTGCGTGGTGACGTCGCAGTGCAGGCCCATCTTCTTCTCGGGAGCGCCGAAGCTCATGCCCTCGGTGCCGTCGGGGACGACGAAGGCCGACAGGCCGCGCGTCCGGTCCTCGCCCGTGCGGGCGAAGAGGATGTAGTAGTCCGCGCAGGAGCCGTTGGAGATCCACTGCTTGGTGCCCTTGACGACGTAGTCGTCGCCGTCGCGCACCGCGGCGGTCCGGATGCCGCTCACGTCGGAGCCGGCCTGCGGCTCGGAGAGGCAGTAGGCGCCGAGCCAGTCACCGGACAGCATCCGCGGCAGCCACGCGTCGCGGACCTCCGCGGAGGCGTTCGCTGCGACGACGGTCGCCGTGAGCGCGTGCACGCTCGTGCCGACCCCGACGCTGGGCCACGCCGTGGCGATCTCCTCGACGACCTGGAGGTACACCTCGTAGGGCTGTCCGCCGCCGCCGTACTCCTCGTCGAAGGGCAGGCTCAGCAGGCCCGACCGCCCCAGCAGGCGGTAGGCCGCTTCCGGGAAGACCGCCGCCTCCTCGGCCTCCGCCACCTGCGGCGCGAGCTCCTTCGTCGCGATCTCGCGGGCGAGGGCGAGCAGCTCCTCGGCCTCCTCCGTGGGCAGCAGGCGGTCGACAGTCGTGGCCATGACCCGAACCTAAGCGTCGGCGCCGCTTCCGGAAAATCCGGGAAAGGCTCACCAACCACGAGCCGCTGCCACTAGGCTCCGGCTGTCGCTGGGGGGCGTCAGGGGGGACTGGACGAGGAGTTCCGTCGTGCTCTCATACCCCCGCCACGTGCTCGGCCGCCTGCGCCTGATGGCTGCCTCGCGGCTGCCGGACACGCCCGTCGAGCGCCGCATCCGCGGCGTCCGGATGACGCTGCCGCGTCGCCACGGGCTGCCCTACTTCGCCCGCAAGGGCACGAAGTACGCCGACAACCTGGTGCGCCTCGCCGAGCTGCTCGGCGCGCACGAGGGGTCGGTGAACCTCCTCGACGTCGGCGCCAACGTGGGCGACTCGACGATGCTCGTGCTCGCCAAGGTGGACGGCTGCGCGGTCTGCCTGGAGGCCAACCCGCGCTGGCTGCCCTACCTGGAGGCCAACCTCGCCCAGCGCCCCGGCGTGGAGATCGTGCCGGCCGTGCTCGTGGCGCCCGGCACCGACACCTCGGTGCCGCTCGGCGTGCGCTCGGCCGACGTCGGCAGCAGCATCGTGGTCCGCGACGAGGACGAGACGGCCGGCACCGCCGAGGCCGAGTCCTTCCCCGCGCTGACCACGACCGTGCTGCTCGAGCAGCACCCGCAGCTGCGCGACGTGCGACTCATCAAGTCCGACACCGACGGCTACGACGTCATGCTCGTCAACGCCTACCTCGAGACGTTCGTGGGCTCGCGACCGGTCATCTTCTTCGAGTTCGACCCGCGCCCGACCCGGATGGTCACGCCGGAGTACGAGCCGCAGAAGCTCTGGGCCCAGCTGGTCGACGCCGGCTACACCTCGGCCGTCGTGTGGGACAACCTCGGCAACCTGCTCTTCAGCGCGGCGACCGAGGAGCTGGCCGAGCGCAGCGCGGTCCTCGACCTGACCGTCCAGGAGCGCGGCTACGGCTTCTGGGACGTCGCGGTCGCCCACGTCGACGACCCGGTCGGGGGCCGGGTCCTCGAGGAGATCGTCGCCGACTGACCTGCTCCCCCGACCTCACGGTGCGGGGGTGTACTCCAGCGCGACCCAGTCGTTGACGTCGTACCGGCCGTTGGTGCGGAGCACCACCGACTGCACGCCCACCGGCCGGCCGTCGCGGTAGGTGATCAGCGCGATGTTGGCGTCGCGGCGCAGCTTGGTGCCGATGGCGATCGCGTACGCCGCGCCGCCGGTCGTGCCGACGGTGTAGGTGTAGCCGACCCGCCCGTCCTCGGCGGTGACGGCGTTCGGGCCGTCCTCGACGTGCACGTGGCCACCGACGACGAGGTCGACGCAGCCGCGGGCGAGGGCACCGTCGCCGAAGTCGGCGTCGTGCAGCAGCAGGGTGTTGACCCGGTCGCCGTCCTCGTCGGCCTCGCACACGGCCTCGGTGAGCCGCTCGGCGACCTCGGCCGACGACAGGCCCTTCTCGTCGCGCCAGTTGCCCAGGCCGCTGGAGCGGGGGTCGTCGACCCCCATGATCCGGGAGCCGCCGGGACCGTCGACGACCTCGCCGTCGAAGTACTCCCACCCGTGGTCGCTCATGTGGGCGCGCACGAAGTCGCCGTTGTCGTGGTTGCCGGCCACCGCCCACCTGTCGAAGCCGGAGAACGCCGCCGAGACGGAGTCGAGCGAGAAGGCCTCCCACCGCTCCCCCGTCGAGGTGTCGTCGCCGGCGTCGAGGACGGCGGTGGCGCCGGCGCGGTCGGCGACGGCACGCGCGACCGCGTCCATGCCGACGTTGAGGTGGCGGTCCGAGACGAGGACGGCGACGGTCTCGTCCTCCCGCGGCTCGCGCAGCGGCAGCTCGGCCGCGTCCTTGGTGGCCTTCGAATAGAACGCCTCGCCCTGGCGGTAGCTGTTGACCGCGCTGCCGATGAGCCGCCGGGTCTCGGCCGCGGTGACCGCGCCGGTGACCTCGACGTCGCGCACCTGCTCCGGGAGCGGGATGTCCGGCCCCAGGAACTGCGCCAGCGTGATCCACCGCTCGGGCTCCGGCTGGTGCCGCCCCCAGCCGAGCGGGGCGACGGCCGCAGTGACGAGCACCAGGCAGCCACCGGCCGCGACGACGCCGCGTCGCGACGGCAACCGGGCGAGCAGTGCGTGGCGCCGCTCACGGCCGACGAGCCACCACAGCGCGAACGGCACGGTGGCGAGTGCGCTCGCCTGCACGAGCGCGGCCAGGGCCATGGTCCGCACTGAGCGTTCGACGACCGCGATCTGTCCCTCGGGCTGGGAGGCGATCGCCGCGTAGCGGGCGGTCAGCTCCGGAACCGAGGTGGTGTCGGTGTTGCCGAGCTCGATCTCCAGCCCGAACCGGGACCCGGTCGGGATGCGCAGGTCCGGCAGCACCGGTCCCATGCGCAGCACGAGGTCGCCCGAGAAGTCGGGGCTGATCGTCGCCTCGTGGCTGGCGAGGTCGACGGTCCGCTCGCTCTCGACGAAGATCACCGCCGCGACGCTCGCGGTGAGCGCAGCCCAGCCGAGCACGCCGGCCAGCAGCGCGAGCCGGTGCAGCACGGCGGCTCGCGGCCACGACGCACCCCGGCCAGGGAGCCGGTCGCTACCTGCGCGCACGGGCCTCGGCGACGGCGTACAGCGCGACCGAGGCGGCCACACCAGCGTTGAGCGACTCGAGCACGCCGGCCATCGGGATCGACAGCAGGCGGTCGCAGTTCTCCGACACCAGGCGGGACAGGCCGTCGCCCTCGGAGCCGACCACGATCACGAGCGGCCCCTTGGCGAGGTCGTCGTCGGCGGCCAGCTCCGGCAGGGTCAGGTCGCCGTCGGCGGCCAGGCCGACCACGAAGCAGCCCGCCTCCTGGTAGGCCTGGATCTGCCGGGTGAGGTTGGTGGCCTGGGCGACCGGGCAGCGCGCCGCGGCGCCGGCGGAGGTCTTCCACGCCGCTGCGGTCATCGAGGCCGCGCGCCGCTCGGGGATGACCACGCCGTGCGCGCCGAAGCCGGCGGCGCTGCGGACGATCGCGCCCAGGTTGCGCGGGTCGGTGATCGAGTCGAGCATGACGACCAGCGGGGCCTGGCCGGCCTCCTCGGCGAGGTCCAGCAGGTCGTCGGGGTGCGCGTACTCGTAGGCCGGGATGCGCGCGGCGAGACCCTGGTGCGCGGCACCGTCGGTGAGCCGGTCCAGCTCGCCGCGGCTGACCTCGAGCAGGCCGACGCCCTGCTCAGCGGCGAGGCGGAAGACCTCCCGCAACCGGTTGTCGCGCTCGGCGCCCTCGGCGACGTAGACGGAGGTGACGGGCACCTTCTCGCGCAGCGCCTCGACGACGGAGTTGCGCCCGGCGATCCACTCGGCGTCACTGCCCTTGCGGCGCGGGCCGCCACGCCCGCCCTTCTTCGCAGCCGCAGCCTTCTTGGCCTGGGCGATCTTGTGGGCCTTGTGGTACTCGCGCTCGGTCGCCTTGGGGGTCGGGCCCTTGCCCTCGAGGCCACGCTTCACGCGGCCGCCGGAGCCGGCGGTCGGCTTCTTGCTCTGCTTGCGCACCGCGCCCCTGCGCGAGGAATTGCCTGCCATGTCAGCTCACCGTCCAGGTCGGTCCGTCGGGGGTGTCGGTGACCTCGATGCCGGCCGCCTTGATCCGGTCGCGGATCGCGTCTGCCCGGGCCCAGTCCTTGTCGGCGCGCGCCTGCGCGCGCTCCTCGAGCAGGCCGGCGACGAGGGCGTCGACCGCGCGGCTCAGCCGCTCCTCGGTGTCCGAGCTGCCGGAGCCCGCCCAGGCGGGGTCGGCCGGGTGCACGCCGAGCACGTCGAGCATCGCCGCCACCGCGCCCGCCGCGACCGAGGCGTCCTCACCCGCCGCGAGCTGGCGGTTGCCCTCGCGCACGGTGTCGTAGAGGACGGCGACAGCCGCCGGCGTACCGAGGTCGTCGTCCATCGCGGCGGCGAAGGCCTCGGGCAGGTCACCGGGCTCGGCGGTGCCGGCGCGCTCGAGGAAGGCCTCGATCCGGCGGTAGCCCGCGGCGGCCTCGTCGAGGGCGTCGAAGGAGAACTCCACGTGCGAGCGGTAGTGCGCCGCGACCACGTAGAAGCGCAGCTCAGCACCGCGGTAGCGCTCGAGGATCGACGGGATGCTCAAGGTGTTGCCGAGCGACTTGCTCATCTTCTCGCCGGCGGTGGTGATCCACGCGTTGTGCATCCAGTACGACGCGAACGCGCCGCCGGCCGCACGCGACTGGGCCTGCTCGTTCTCGTGGTGCGGGAAGCGCAGGTCGACGCCGCCGCCGTGGATGTCGAAGGCCTCGCCGAGGTACTTGCCCGCCATCGCGGAGCACTCGATGTGCCAGCCGGGGCGGCCCGGGCCCCAGGGGCTCGGCCACGACGCGGTCTCCGGCTCGGAGTCCTTGCGGCCCTTCCAGAGCGCGAAGTCGCGCGGGTCCCGCTTGCCGCGCGGGTCGGCGTCGGCGGCGGGCTCCATGTCGTCGACACCCTGGTGGGTCAGCTCGCCGTACTGCGGCCAGGAACGGACGTCGAAGTAGACGTCGCCGGAGCCGTCGGCCGCCGGGTAGGCGTGGCCGCGCTCGACGAGCCGCTCGATCAGCACGATCATCTCGGGGATGTGCCCGGTGGCGGCCGGCTCGTACGTCGGCGGGGCGACGTTGAGCGCGGCGTAGGCCTTGTCGAGCTCGATCTTCATCGCGTAGGCGAGGTTGTACCAGGGGCGGCCCTGCTCGGCCGACTTGGTGAGGATCTTGTCGTCGATGTCGGTGATGTTGCGGATGAAGGTGACCTCGTAGCCGCGGTGGCGCAGCCACCGCTGGAGCACGTCGAAGTTCACCGCCGAGCGCACGTGCCCGACGTGGGGCTCGCTCTGCACCGTCAGACCACAGACGTAGAGACCCGCTTTGCCCTCCTGGAGGGGCACGAAGTCACGGACTTCGCGGGTCGCGGTGTCGTAGAGCCTGATGGTCACGCGGGCAAGTCTAGGGATCCGGGACGCCCGGCCACTCATCCCCGCGGCGCGGGCGCGCTGTCAGCAGCCGTAGCCGCCGTCGACGTCGAGCTTCTGGCCGGTGATGAAGCCCGCACGCGGGGAGGCGAGGAAGCAGACCGCCTCGGCGATGTCGGCGGCGGTGCCGAAGGTGCGCAGCGGGATGTTGCCGCGGGTGACCTCGAGGGCCCGCTCGTCCAGCTCGCCGCTGCTGATCAGCCGCTCGGCCATCCCGTCGGTCAGCATGCCCGGGCCGACCGCGTTGACCCGCACGCCGAACCGCCCCTCCTCGGCGGCGAGGCCGCGCACGATCGCCTCGACCGCGGCCTTGGGCGCCGACGAGAGACCGTCGCGGACGGGGAAGCGGGTGGTGGCAGCGGTCGTCACGGCCGTGAGGCTGCCGCGGGACTCGCGCAGGAACGGCAGGGCTGCATGGGCGACGGCGAAGAAGCCGGCGGTGTCGACGGCCAGCTGGGCAGSCATGTCGGCCGGCGGCACGCGGGAGAGGTGGACCATCGGCACGTGCGGCCCGGCGGCGTGCACGACGGTGTGGAGGCCGCCCAGCTCGGCGGCGGCGTGCCCGACCACGCGCGGCACCTCCTCGGGCTGCGCCAGGTCGAGGCCGTACGACGCCACGCCGACGTCGACCGGCCGGGACCGGTGCGTCACCGCGACCCGGGCCCCGCGCTCCTCGAGCAGCTCGGCGATCGCACGGCCGAGACCGCCCGAACCGCCCACGACCAGGGCGCCGCCGTCGCGGCCAGCGAAGTCCTGCACGGGCGCAGCCTAGGGTCTGCCCGACGCGTCGTACGGGACGTCCGGGTCAGGCCTTCGCCGAGACGCTGACGGTGTGCCAGCCGGTGGCGCCGTCGGGCAGCACGTCGGCGACGACCCCGGTCTGGGTGCTGCCGTCGTTGTCGACGGCGCGGACGCGGATCTGGTGGTCGCCCTCCTCGAGGCGCACGCTCGCTCGCCACTGCACCCAGGTGTCGACGTTCGGGGTGCTGGCCAGCTCGGCGTCCTCCCAGCCGCCGCCGTCGACCTGGACCTGGACCCGGGAGATGCCGGTGTGCTGCAGCCAGGCGCTGCCGGCACAGACGACTTCGCCGGCGGGGACCTCGGCGTTGTTGCGCGGCACGTCGATGCGGGAGGCGATCTTGACCGGCCCCTGCTCGGCCCAGCCCTTGTCGGTCCAGTAGGCGGTGATGTCGTCGAACGTCGTGACCTCGAGGTCGACGACCCACTTGGTCGCGGAGACGTAGCCGTAGAGGCCGGGGACGATCGTGCGCACCGGGAAGCCGTGCTCGATCGGCAGCGGCTCGCCGTTCATCGCGACCGCGAGCATCGCGTTGCGCTCGTCCATCAGCGCGGCCAGCGGGGTGCCGCAGGTCCAGCCGTCCTCGGAGGTCTGCAGCACCGCGTCGGCGCCCTGCGCCGGCCCGGCCTCGGCGAGCAGGGCGGCGAGGCGCACGCCGCTCCACCACGCGTTGCCGACCAGGTTGCCGCCGACCGGGTTCGACACGCAGTTGAGGGTGATCCAGTCCTGGGTGAGCTCGCGGTCGAGCAGGTCGCGGTAGGTCAGCGTGATCTCGCGCTCGACCATCCCGTGGATGCGCAGCTGCCAGTCGGCGGGCGCGATGGTCGGCTTGATGAAGGCCGTGTCGATCAGGTAGAAGTCCTCGTTCGGCGTCTGCCACGGCACGACGCCGTCGACGCCGACTCCCACACCGGCCGGCACGGCGGGCGCGGTGACGCCCTCGATGCGCAGCAGCCGCCGGCTCTCCTCGGCACGGCGACGGGCGTTGCCGGCGATCCGGCCGACGAGGCCCGCCGCAGCGGCGAGCGCCGCAGCACCGCCGATCGCGACGAAGAAGTGGCGACGGGTGTGCGCAGGCTCGGTGCCCGGGTCCTCGTCGCCCTCGTCCTCGACGACCTCCCAGCCGCGCAACCACTCCGCCAGCACCGCGAGCGTCACCACCCACACCAGCAGCCCGACGACGATCGGCACGAAGTCGATCGGGGAGGGGGTCGGCTTGGTCGCGACCGCCACCACCGCCACGACCGCGAGGGCGACGTACCCGGTCACCGCCAGCCACCAGCGGCGCCGGGCGAGGCGGCCGAGGAGCGCGAAGGCGACGGCGAGGAAGAACAGGATGCCGAGGACCAGGATCTTCTTGTCGTCGCGGTCGAAGGTGTTGATCGCCCACTTCACGACCGATCCCGGCGTGAGCGCCGTGATCCCCTCGGCGACCGCGACGACCGGCGCCTCCCGCACGTGCAGCAGTGCCGCGGCGGCGTAGCTCGTCGCCAGCCCCAGCAGGCCGGCCACCAGGCCGGACAGCGCCCACCAGGCGCGGGAGGTCCTCACGACCTCGATTGTTCCTCAGGCATGATCGGGCCGTGAACACCACCGGGTTGCGCGTCGGCATCGGCTCCGACGTCCACCGCCTCGTCCCCCGCGCCGCGGACGCCCCGCCCCTCGCCCTCGGCGGCCTGCAGTGGCCCGACGAGGACGTCGTGCTGGAGGGCCACTCCGACGCCGACGTCGCCGCCCACGCGGCCTGTGACGCCCTGCTCTCGGCAGCCGGGCTGGGCGACCTCGGCAGCAACTTCGGTACGGCGGAGCCGGAGTGGGCCGGCGCCAGCGGGGCCGCACTGCTGGGCGAGACCCGGCGCCGGGTCGAGGCCGCGGGCTTCCGGGTCGTCAACGTCGCCGTGCAGGTGATCGGCAACCGGCCCAAGGTGGGCCCGCGCCGGGCCGAGGCGGAGGCCGCGCTGTCGGGCGTCGTCGGCGCCCCGGTGTCACTGTCGGCCACCACCACCGACGGGCTCGGCCTGACCGGCCGCGGCGAGGGCGTCGCTGCCATCGCCACCGCGCTGCTGTCGTCCTGAGACGGGACCTGACCGACAAATCTGTTTCCTGACCGACGAAACTTCGTCGGTCCAGCGACAGTTTCGCCGGTCGACCGGCGAAYTCATCCCCTCCCGCTCCCCGCGACCCGCCCAAGGTGCGACACGCTGTCGCGGACGGCTCCGGGCGTGGCAGGGTGGGCGGCGGAACGGACCCGGCCCCTCCGGCGAGGGGTCGGCCACGACGCCGAGGAGGACCCTTCGTGCCCCAGCGTGAGGTGATCACCGAGGACGGGCTGCGCATCCACGTCACCGTGCGCGGCCGCGACGACGCGCCGGTGAACGTGCTGCTCTCGCACTGCTGGACCGCGGAGGAGTCCGACTGGCACTACCAGGTCACCGACCTGCTGGACCGCTACGGACCCGACATCCGGCTGATCACGTGGGACCACCGCGGCCACGGGCGCTCCGACCGGGCTCCCGAGCCGGCGTGCACGATCCCGCACCTGGCTCGCGACCTGGGCCTGGTCGTCGACACCTGGGCCACGGACGGGCCGCTGGTGCTCGCCGGCCACTCCGTGGGCGGGATGACGCTCACCGCGATCCCCGAGGAACGCCCGGACCTGGTGCCCCGCATCGCCGGCGCCCTGTTCGTCAGCACCAGCTGCGGCGACCTGAGCAAGGTCACCCTCGGCCTGCCGGCCGCGACCGGCCCGGTGCTGCCGTTCCTGCTGGCCAACCGCTCGCGGATACTCAGCCGCAGCCGGCGCGAGCGGTTCCCGGTCATCGAGCGCCAGATCGCCAAGCGCTTCCTCTTCGGTCGCCCGGCCCGTCCGCGCGACGTCGGGCTGGTGGTGGACCAGCTGATCCACGCCTGGCCCGAGACGATGTCCGGCTTCTTCCGCGACATGATGGCCCACGACCGCGTGGGCAACCTGTCGGCGTTCGACGACGTGCCGACCACCGTGCTCGTCGGAAGTCGCGACCTGCTCACCCCGCCGGAGCACGCCGCGAAGATCGCCGAGGGCATCCGCGGGGCGCGCCTGCTGGTCGCGCCCGACGCCGGGCACTACCTGCCCTTCGAGCGGCGCGAGCTGGTCACCGACGAGCTGGTCGCGCTCGTCGACCGGGCGCTGGCCGATGCCGGGACCGAGCAGGATCCCCGGACTGGCCGGCACCGGGCCGAGGCCTGACCGGCAGCCGCCGGACGGGATCAGGCGGCGGTGACCTTCCGGCCACCGACGAGCACGACACCCTCGACCACCTTGACGTCGTACGCCGGCACGGCGACGTGGTGGTCGTCGAGGCACTGCCCGGTGCGCAGGTCGAAGGCGTGCCGGTGCGCGACCGAGGCGACGAACGGGGTGTCGCCGCGCCGACCGACGATCCCGCGGGAGATGCCGCCGTGGGAGTGCCGGGCGAAGGGGTCGTGGTTGCCCAGGGCGTAGACCGCGTCGTCAGCGGTGCGGAAGATCGCGATCGCCTGGCCGTGCACGAGCGCCGTCACGCCCCGGTCGACCTCGAGCTCGGCCATGCGGCACACCGGCTGCCACTCCTCCGCCGCTGGGTGACCCGTCATGCAGCGAACGTAGGGTCCGTTCGTTCTCAGCGGCGTTTCGCCGTGTAACGAGCATGAAAACGCTTGCTCTCGTCCCGGGGGCGGCGCTCGCTAGGCTCGCCCCGTGCCGAGTCCCACCGCCGCCGTCGTCGTGCTCGCTGCAGGCAGCGGGACCCGGGTCGGCGCCCAGGTCAACAAGGTCCTCCTCCCCCTGCACGGGGTGCCGCTGCTCGGGTGGTCGGTGCGCACCGCGCTCGAGGTGCCCGGCGTCGACCCCGTCGTGGTCGTGTGCCGCCCGGGCGAGCGCGGGCAGGTCGGCGCCGCGCTGCAGCCGCTGGTCGGCGAGCGCGAGGTGCTGCTGATCGACGGCGGCGCGACCCGGCAGGCCTCCGAGCAGGCGGCGCTCGACCTGCTCGCGCCCCGCGTCGCCGACGGCAGCGTCGACGTGGTCGCGATCCACGACGGTGCACGCCCACTGGCCGGCGTCGACCTCTTCGAGGAGACCATCGCCGCGGCCCGCGAGCACGGCGGCGCGGTGCCCGCCTTCGACCTGCCCGGCCTGCTCCCCCGCTCCGCGAGCGAGGTGCCCGCGCCGGGTGGTCCCGGCACCCGGCTGGCCGGGGTGCAGACCCCGCAAGCGTTCCGGGCGGCACCGCTGCTGGTCGCGTACGCCGCAGCCGCGGAGGCCGGCTTCGACGGCACCGACACCGCGGCCGCGTTCGCGGAGTTCGCAGCGGGTGGCGACCTGTCGATCCACGCCGTGCCGTCGAGCGCGCGCAACGTCAAGGTCACCTGGGCCGAGGACCTGCGGGTCGCCGAGCGGCTGCTCGGCTAGCCTCGACCACCCGCCTGCGGGCGCCGGGGTCAGCGGGGGTCGGTCAGCGCCTCGAGCACGGCGATATCGTCGGGCCCCCCCACCCGGCGCGCCTCGGCAGGCGCGTCCACGAGGGCGACCCGGTCGTCGCCGTACCGCTCGCGCAGCGCGGCGACGAGCTCGACGAAGTCCGTGGACGGCAGGCCGCCGCCGTCGCCGAAGAGGTCGCCGACGACCGAGGGCGGCAGGACCACCGGGGAGCAGACCGCGACCAGGCCGTCCCGGTCGACGGTGGCCCCGACCGTCGCGGCCCCGGCGGCACCGGTGACCTCCTTGACGGTGTCGGTCACCGGGCGGACCCCGACGGCCACGACGTCGTCGACGGCAGCACGGTCGGCGCAGGAGGCGATGAAGTCCGGCGGGGTGGCCGGGCAGAGCGGGTCGTGCAGCACGAGCGCCTCGCCGCGCTCGGCGACGACCGACAGCGCGACGGTGAGGTCGACCAGGTCGACCCCGGCCTCGCCGGCCGCCCAGGCGGCGGCCGCGACGAGGGACTCGCCGTGGATCAGGTGGAAGGGCAGGGCACCACGGCCCTCCTCGACCACGATCCCGGAGACCGGGGCGGAAATGTCGACGGCGTCATACGGGTGCGGGTTCATCGGAACCCACCGTATGACGCCGTCGCAGCTGTGACGCTGTCAGGAGGTGGAGCGGAGCCTCAGCTCGCCAGCACCTCGTCGAGGATGGTCTCGGCCTTGTCCTCGTTGGTGTTCTCGCACAGGGCGAGCTCGGAGACCAGGATCTGGCGAGCCTTGGCGAGCATCCGCTTCTCGCCGGCCGACAGCCCGCGGTCGCGCTCGCGGCGCCACAGGTCGCGCACGACCTCGGCCACCTTCATGACGTCGCCACTGTGGAGCTTCTCGAGGTTCGCCTTGTAGCGCCTCGACCAGTTGGTCGGCTCCTCGACGTGCTCCGCACGGAGCACCCCGAAGACCCTGTCCAGCCCGTCCTTGTCCACGACATCCCGAACACCCACGAGATCGAGGTTGTCGGCCGGCACACGGACCACGAGGTCCTGCTGGGCGACAATCCGAAGCACGAGGTACTGCCGTTCCTGGCCCTTGATCGTCCGCATCTCGATGTTCTCGATGACCGCGGCCCCGTGATTGGGGTAGACGACCGTTTCGCCGACGGTGAAAGTCATATGAGCAAAACCCCTTCCTAGGGTCACCTATCCTACCACGTCTCGACGGCTCACCAGAAAGCGTTTGCGCAGGTCAGCGGCGCAATCGGGGTGGTGACGGTGGCTTGACAACAGGGGTCAGGTGTGTTTCCCGCGCGCGGTCGGACCTGTGGGCCAC
Organism: Nocardioides sp. J9; assembly: GCF_007829375.1. Lineage (NCBI taxonomy): Bacteria > Bacillati > Actinomycetota > Actinomycetes > Propionibacteriales > Nocardioidaceae > Nocardioides > Nocardioides sp. J9. The sequence continues at coordinate 23,231 of NZ_VLJQ01000099.1, forward strand.
GTCACCCGGAGGGGACCGGAGCCTGCCCCCGGCTCCCCCGGCCGCCGTACCCGTGTGGGATCCGGGCGCCGGGCACGCCCGATCGGCGGGCCCGCACCGTCGGACAGGGCGCGTGGTCAATACTGGCCGCCATGGCACGGATGCAGCGCTGGCGGCGCAGTCGCCCCGCCGGGGCGGGAACCGGCTCGGAGGAGCAGGTCGAGGAGACCCCGGACGAGCAGCTCGACGACCTCGGCGACCCCGGCGACCTCGCGCGGACTGCGGAGACCGCGCAGACCGGGGAAACCGCGCAGACCGGGGAGACCGCGCAGACCGGGGAGGCCGGTGCGAGCGCCGACGTCCTCGTCGACGACGAGCCGGTCGAGGACGCTGCCGAGGAGGACCTCGCCGAGGCGGCCGAGCCCGTCGAGCCGGCCGGGGACCTCCCCCCGGCCACCGACGAGGACGACCCCGAGCTCGCGGCCGAGCTCGACGCCGAGCTGTCCGACGAGGACGTGCTGGACGAGGAGGCCGGGACCGGGGAGCCGGACGCGTTGCCGCCGCTGCCGAGCGCCAGCGAGGGCGGCCTCGGCAACCTGCTCGCCGTCCAGCTCCTCCAGGCCGCCCACGCCAAGCAGGCCATCACGACCGCACTGGTCATGGGCCTGGCCGCTGCCGTCGCCGGCCGCCCGGCGCGCGAGACCGCCGTCGTGCTGCTCACCGTGCTCGTCGGCCAGACGATCCTCGGCTGGCACAACGACATCGTCGACCGGCAGCGCGACCAGGCGCACGGCCTGACCGGCAAGCCGGTCGCCATGGGCCGGCTCTCGACCGACACCCTCTGGTACAGCCTGTTCGTCGCCGCGCTGCTGCTGGTGCCGCTGGCGATCACCACCGGCATCAAGGCCGGCTGCCTCTACCTCGCATCAGTCGCCGTCGGCCTGCTGGGCAACGTCATCCTGCGCACCGGCTTCTTCTCGTGGTGGTCGTGGGCGGTGTCCTTCGCACTGCTGCCCGCCTACCTGTCGTACGGCGGCTGGGGCGGCCAGGCCGAGGGCAGCCCGCCCGAGCCGGTCATCGTCGCGCTCGCCGCCCTGCTGGGCATCGGCGTGCACTTCATGCGGGCCGTGTGGGGCCTGGTCGCCGACCACGAGGACGGCTGGACCTACCTCCCGCTCAAGCTCGGGCTGAAGCTCGGCGCGACGCGACTGCTGGCGCTCTCGACGGTCTACACGGTCGTCGTCGTGATCCTGATCGTGGTGATGGGCGCCAAGGTCGGGCTCAGCCAGTAGCCCGGGCGCAGCCCAGAACCGGAGGCTGGGCGGAGGTCCGCCACCCGGGAACGCTAGAGTGTGGCCGCTCCCGCGGTGCGTCCGCGGGCGCGCCCACCCGGTTCCACCGGCCGCCCGGCGGCCGACCACGACAGACCAGCGGAGGCCTGCCGACATGCCCCACCTGCGCCCGACTGCGATCGCCGGACTGCTGCTGGCCCTCGTGCCCGCGGCCGCGACGCTCACGTCCTGCGGCTTCGACTACCCCACCGACCGGGTGAACACCATCGGCGCCGGCGACAACGACCGCGACCAGTCCGTCGACGCGCTCGGCATCCGGGTGCTCGCGACCGCGAAGGGCGAGGGCCGCCTCATCGGCTCGCTGGCCAACAACCTCGAGGACGCCGCGACCCTCGACAGCGTCGCCTCCCCCGAGGGCCAGGCCCAGGCCGCGTCCTTCGAGAAGGTCGAGGTGCCCGGCCGCGGCACGGTCAACCTGGCGAACATCGACGCGATCGAGCTGACCGGTGACTTCACCGCCGGCGACGTCCTCCCGCTCGAGCTCACCTTCAGCACCGGCGAGACCGCCAGCGTCGACGCCCCCGTGGTGAAGGCCTGCTACCAGTACACGCAGGTCCCGACCCCGACCCCGAGCACCGCCTCCGAGGAGGAGCCGGCCGCGGACGAGTCCCCCGCCGGTGAGGCCGCCGAGGCCGCCGCCGACGAGGAGGGCCACGACGAGGGCCACGGTGACGGCGAGGACGCCACCTTCAACTGCGCCGAGGACGCCCCCTCGCCGGAGGGCGGCCACTGATGACGTACACCCTCGTCCTGCTCCGCCACGGCGAGAGCGAGTGGAACGCGAAGAACCTGTTCACCGGCTGGGTCGACGTCGCGCTGACCGAGAAGGGCCGCGCCGAGGCAGCGCGCGGCGGCGAGCTGCTCAAGGAGGCCGGCCTCCTCCCGGACGTCGTGCACACCTCGCTGCAGCGCCGGGCGATCAACACCGCCGCGATCGCGCTCGACACCGCCGACCGCCACTGGATCCCGGTGCGCCGGTCCTGGCGCCTCAACGAGCGCCACTACGGCGCCCTGCAGGGCAAGGACAAGAAGCAGACGCTCGAGCAGTACGGCGAGGAGCAGTTCATGCTCTGGCGCCGGTCGTTCGACACCCCGCCGCCGCCGCTCGACGACGACAGCGAGTACTCCCAGGCCGGTGACCCGCGCTACGCCGACCTCGGCGAGGAGATGCCGCGCACCGAGTGCCTGAAGGACGTCATCGCCCGACTGCTCCCCTACTGGGACGCAGGCATCGTGCCGGACCTGCGCGCCGGCCACACCGTCCTCGTCGCCGCCCACGGCAACAGCCTGCGCGCGATCGTCAAGCACCTCGACCAGATCAGCGACACCGACATCGCCGGCCTGAACATCCCCACCGGGATGCCGCTGGTCTACGAGCTCGACGAGGACACGCTGGCCCCCACCGTCCCCGGTGGCCGCTACCTCGACCCGGAGGCCGCCGCGGCCGCCGCAGCCGCGGTCGCCAACCAGGGCCGGTGACCGGCGGGACGTCACACGCGTCCCACCAGTCACGAGTTTCACCACCTAGGTGGTGATTCCCCGCCCCGGCGGGCCTGATTTCGTGTGCCCAGTAGGGGTTTCACCGCCTAGGTGGTGAAACCCCTCCGCCGGCCGGCCCCGAGCCGAGCCTGATGACGTTTCCTCGCGCTTGTCGGCCGTTGCAACGGTCACCAGGCGCGGGAATCCCCGCTCAGGCGGGGATTCCTACGCCGCCGGCGCCGGGTGCTGCCCGGTCACCACGAACACCACCCGGTTGGCGACGGACACCGCGTGGTCGGCGATCCGCTCGTAGTATCGCCCCAGCAGGGCGAGGTCGACGGCCGCCTCGACGCCGTGGGACCAGTCGTCGCCGAGCAGCTCGGTGAAGCTGCGGCGGCGCAGCTGGTCCATCTCCTCGTCGTCGCGGCCGAGCGCGATCGCGGCCTCGACGTCGCGGGTGGTGATCACGTCGCTGACCCGGGCAACCATGTCCTGGGCGACCTCGGCCATCTGCTCCATCGTCGGGCGGACCTCGGCGGGCACCGCGACCTCGGGGACGCGCAGGCGGGCGATCTTCGCGACGTGCACCGAGAGGTCGCCCATCCGCTCGAGCTCGGCGACCATCCGCAGCGCGGCCACGATGGTGCGCAGGTCGCCGGCGACGGGCTGCTGCAGCGACAGCAGGCTGAACGCGCGCTCCTCGACCTGCTCGCGGGCGCGGTCGATGGCGGCGTCGCCGCTGATGACCCGCTCCGCGACGGCCGCGTCGCCGGTGAGCAGGGCGCGGCTGGCGTCGCGGACGGCGGTCCGCACGCTGCGGCTGATGGCTGCCAGGTCGGCGAAGACGGACTCGAGCTCCTCGGTGTACGCATCACGCATGCGGCGGACGGTACGAGCCGCAGGTGTACGCGCGGCGGCGCCCGGTGAACGCGGGGTGAACATCGCGCGGCGGGTCGTTCCCGCTGCCCGGACGGGCCGGCGTGCCGCCGTACGATCGAGCCGTGGACGCGACGACCCAGGCCGTGCTGGCCGCGCTCCTCGGCGGCGTCGTGGCCGCCGGCGCCATGCTCGCGTGGCACCTCAGCGACCGGCAGCAGCACCGCTACCGCGCCCCGGAGGAGCCGGTCGTGCCCGACGGCGTCGCCGCCGTGCTGTCGGTGCTGCGCAGCAGCGCGGTCGTCGTCGACGAGTCCGACACCGTCCTCAAGGCGTCCGCCCCGGCGTTCGCGATGGGCTTCGTGCGGGGCACGACCCTGCTGTCCGACGAGCTGGGCGAGCTGATCCGGCAGGTACGCCGCGACGGCGAGATCCGCGAGACCGAGCTGATCGTGCCGCGCCCGGCCGGCAGCCCACGGCACGTGACCGCGCGGGTCGCGCCGCTGGGCACGCGGCTGGTGCTGGCCTTGGTCGAGGACCGCACCCGCGAGCGGCAGGTGGAGGAGGTCCGCCGCGACTTCGTCGCCAACGTCAGCCACGAGCTCAAGACCCCCGTCGGCGCGATCCACCTGCTCGCCGAGGCGGTGGACGGGGCGGCCGACGACCCGGAGGCGGTACGACGCTTCGCCGCCCGCATGATCACCGAGAGCGACCGCCTCTCCCGGCTCGTGCAGCAGATCATCGAGCTGTCCCGGCTGCAGGGCGACGAGCCCCTCGACTCGCCCGCACCGGTGTCGATCGACTCCGTCGTCGCCACCGCCGTCGACGTCGTCTCGACGACCGCGGCGAGCAAGGAGATCGCGGTGGTCGCGGAGGGCGAGCACGGCCTGACGGTGCTCGGCAGCGAGAAGCAGGTCGCCGCCGCCGTCAGCAACCTCGTCTCCAACGCCGTCACCTACTCCGAGCCCGGCTCCCGGGTGGTGGTGACCCGTCGCACCGCCGGCGACATGGTCGAGGTCTCCGTCGTCGACCAGGGCATCGGCATCCCCGAGCAGGAGGTCGAGCGGATCTTCGAGCGCTTCTACCGCGTCGACCCCGCCCGGCACCGCTCCACCGGCGGAACCGGCCTCGGCCTGTCGATCGTCAAGCACGTCGCCGCCACGCACGGCGGCGAGGTGCGCGTCTGGTCGGTCGAGGGCCAGGGCTCCACCTTCACCCTCGCGCTGCCGCGCCGCCCGGACCCGGCCGCCCGCCCCGGCGGCGAGGTCGCCGACACTGTCCCTGCCACCCCAGCCAGCCCTGCCACCCCTGCCACCCCTGCCGCCCCCGTCCAGCCCCACCTCCAGGAGGAACGCCCGTGACACGGGTTCTTGTCGTCGAGGACGAAGAGAGCTACAGCGACGCCCTCGCCTACCTGCTGCGCAAGGAGGGCTTCGAGGTCGCGATCGCGGCCGACGGCAACGCGGCGCTGAAGGAGTTCGACCGCAACGGCGCCGACATCCTGCTGCTCGACCTCATGCTGCCCGGCATCCCCGGCACCGAGGTCTGCCGCACCATCCGGCAGACCTCCAACGTCCCGGTGATCATGGTCAGCGCCAAGGACGACGAGATCGACAAGGTGGTCGGCCTCGAGCTGGGCGCCGACGACTACGTCACCAAGCCGTACTCCCCGCGCGAGCTGGTCGCGAGGATCCGCGCCGTGCTGCGCCGCGGAGCCGGTGAGGAGGCACAGCCGGACACCCTCGAGGGCGGGCCGGTGCGGATGGACGTCGAGCGGCACGTGGTGACCGTCGACGGCGTCGAGCAGAAGCTGCCGCTCAAGGAGTTCGAGCTGCTCGAGATGTTCCTGCGCAACCCCGGCCGGGTCCTCACCCGCGGGCAGCTGATCGACCGGGTGTGGGGTGCCGACTACGTCGGCGACACCAAGACCCTCGACGTGCACGTGAAGCGGCTGCGGGCCAAGCTCGAGCCCGAGCCGAGCGAGCCGCGGTACCTGGTGACCGTGCGCGGGCTGGGCTACAAGCTCGACGTCTGACCCGACGCCGGGTTCGCCCCGCCGGCCTCCTCCGCGCGCCCAGGTGGTCGGCCCGGCCCGGCAGGGTCCGGAGCAGCCAGGTCGACCGGGCACTCGGCCTCGAGCGCGACGTCGGCGGCCGGGTCGGCACTCGCGGCCGTCGTACCGTCGGCGGCGCCGCGGCCCCCGGCCGCGACGAAGCAGCCGACGAGGATGAGCGGGAAGCCGACGAGCATGCCGGCGGTGACCGCCTCGTCGAGAAGCAGCACACCGAGCACGATCGCGACGGCGGGGTTGACGTAGGTGATGATCGTCGAGCGCGTCGGCCCGGCTTCCCTGATCAGCTCGAGGAAGACGACGAAGGCCACCGCGGTGCACAGCAGCCCGAGCACGGCGATGCTCCCCCACGCCTCGCCGGGCAACCCCATCGGCGCGTCGACCACGCCGAACGGCAGGTAGACGAGGGCGGTGAGCGTGAGCGCGCAGGCCATCACGCCCAGTCCGGGCACGTCGGCGAGCCAGCGGGTCAGCACGAGCGGCCCGGCGGCGTAGCAGACCGCGACGGCCAGCATCTCCGCGACAGCGAGCAGGTCGACGTGGTCGAGGTCGAGACCGACCAGGCAGGCGACGCCGGCGAACCCGAGCACCAGCCCCGCGGCCTGGGAGCGGCTGAACCGCTCGGCGTGGGTGGTGACGAGGAAGGCGAGCGCCCCGAAGAGGGGGACGGCGGCGACCAGCAGCCCCGCCAGCGACGAGGAGATGCGCTGCTCCGCGTGCCCGAGCAGCACCCATGGCACCATGATCTCGATGGCCGCGAACAACGCGAGCGGTCGCCACCGCGCGAGCACCGGCGCGACCTCGCGGCGGGCGAGGGCGAGCGGCAGCAGCACCAGGGCCGCGAGCGCCGTGCGCAGGAAGACGAGGGACGCCGGTGACACGTGCTCGACCGCGATCCGGATGAACAGGTAGGGCAGCCCCCAGATCAGGCACATCGCCAGGAACAGCGACCATCCGCGCTTCGTCACCCGGCCAATCTAGGGACGCCCACCGACACCGGCCGCGCGGGTTCCGCACACCGCCCCGCGCGTGATCCGACCCTGTGCACGACCCGCCCGCTGACCCGGTCTGCGGACAGCTCCTGGCTCCCGGCGCGGTAGTCCCGGGTCACAAGCACCGCGACACGCCGTTCCAGGGTGCTGGTGACCCGGGACTACCCCAGCCGGCCGCCCGTCGACCGACGCCGGAGAGAGGACCGGAAATAGGTCCGGTGGCGGATGTCGAGGATGCCGGGGTGGCTCCGTCTCCCGGGTGAAGGCGGCAAGATGGCCGTCTCGGAACAAGGAGACAGACCATGGCGAAGTACCTCCTGCTCAAGCACTACCGGCGCACCAGCGGGCCGGAGAACGTGCCGGGCACCGACCTGCCGATCGACCAGTGGGCGCCGGAGGACGTGGACGCGCACGTGCGGTTCATGCAGGACTGGGCCGAGCAGATGCGGGAGCGCGGCGAGTTCGTCGACGCGCAGGCGCTGGCGCCCGAGGGCACCTTCGTGCGGTACGACGGTGAGGGGCGCCCGCCGGTGACCGACGGCCCGTTCGCCGAGGCCAAGGAGCTCATCGCCGGCTGGATGGTCATCGACGTCGACACCCCCGAGCGTGCCCACGAGGCGGCAGCGTCGCTCTCCGCGGCGCCCGGCCCCGGCGGGCGGCCGATCCACGAGTGGATCGAGGTGCGCCCCTTCCTGGGCGAGCCGCCGGTCGTCACCGAGTGACCGGGCGACCTGGGTGACCTGGGCGACCGGGGCGGGGCCGGTGGTGGACGTGCACGGCGACGGGTTCGCGGACCTGCTGCGCGAGCTCGGGCCGCAGGTCCTCGGTGTCCTCGTCCGCCGCGGTGGCGACTTCGCAGCGGCCGAGGACGCCGTGCAGGAGGCCCTCCTCGAGGCGGTACGACGTTGGCCGGACGACCCGCCCCACGAGCCCCGCTCGTGGCTGCTCACCGTGGCCCGTCGCAAGCTCGTCGACGAGGTGCGCTCGGCGACTGCCCGGCAACGCCGGGAGGAGCGCGTCCAGCGCGAGCCCGCCCCGGGGCCGACCGAGCAGGCCGACGACACGCTGCTGCTCCTGAGCCGCTGCTGCCACCCGGCGCTGAGCCCCGCGTCGGCGGTGGCGCTCACGCTGCGGGCGGTCGGCGGCCTCACCACCCGGCAGGTCGCGCAGGCGTTCCTGGTGCCGGAGGCGACGATGGCCCAGCGCATCTCCCGCGCGAAGCGCACGGTGTCGGGCCAGCGCTTCGACCAGCCCGGGGACGTCCGCGCGGTGCTGCGGGTGCTCTACCTGATCTTCAACGAGGGCTTCACCGGCGAGGTCGACCTCGCCGAGGAGGCGATCCGGCTGACCCGGCAGCTCGCGGCGGCGACCGACGACCCGGAGGTCGACGGCCTGCTCGCGCTGATGCTGCTGCACCACGCGCGCCGGCGCGCGCGTCGTACCCCCACCGGCGACCTGGTCCCGCTCGCCGAGCAGGACCGGTCGCTGTGGGACACCGCGCTCATCGCCGAGGGGGTGGACCTGCTGCAGGGTGCGCTGGCCCGCGACCGGATGGGCGAGTACCAGGCCCAGGCGGCGATCGCCGCGCTCCACGACGACGCCGCCACCGCCGAGGAGACCGACTGGGTCCAGGTCGTGGAGTGGTACGACGAGCTGGTGCGCCTCGCGCCGAGCCCGGTGGTGCTGCTGAACCGGGCCGTCGCGGTCGGCGCCGCGGACGGCCCGCTGGCCGGGCTGCGGGAGCTCGAGCAGGTCCCCGACGACGTCCCGCGCAGGGAGGCGGCCGCAGCGTGGTTGCACGAGCAGGTGGGCGAGCGCGAGGAGGCGGCACGGCTCTACGCCGTCGCGGCCGCGCGGGCGACCAGCACGGCCGAGCGCGACCACCTCACCCGGCAGGCGGCACGGCTGCGCCACCCGTGACGACCGGGACCGTCAGTCGGCCGGCTGCCCTGACTCCAGCCAGCCGCGGAACGCCTCGAGGTTCTTCGTCGACTCGCCCCGCTCGATGCGCCACTCCCACTCCTTGCGGATGGAGCTCTCGAAGCCGAGCTCGAGGATCGTGTTGAACGACTCGTCGGCGTACGTGAGCACCGAGCCCAGCAGCCGGTCGAGGTCCTCGGGGGTGACCGACGAGAGCGGCAGCCGGGCGTCGAGGTAGATGTCGCCGTGGTGGTCGATGCCGAACGCGACGCCGTACATGCGCATGTTGCGCTCGAGCAGCCAGCGGTAGACCCGCTCGAACTGCTCGTCGGGGCGCCGGCACACGAACGCGTGGACGCCGAGCGCGTGCGGGCCGACGTCAAGGCGGACCGGCGTCTGCAGCTTCTTCTCCCCCGGCAGGGCGAAGCTGAAGGTGCCCTGCTCGGTCTCCTCGAACTCGATGTCGTTGCCCCGCAGGTGCTCGCGGACGACCTCGACAGGGCTGCCGGCGGAAGTGCTCGCGGGGGGGCTCGCGGGGTCGCTCATCGCAGCGCTCCTGCTTCCTCGCGCATCAGGGAGTGCGCGCGCTCGTAGACGGCCAGGGTCTGGGCGGCGGTCGCCTCCCACGAGAACTGCTCGGCCTGGACGAGGGCACCGGCCGCCAGCCGGTCGCGGTAGGCCGGGTCGGCGACCACGCGCTCGAGGGCGACCGCCCAGTCGCGGGCGTCGTGGGTGTCGACCAGCAGGCCGCTGTGCCCGTCGCGGACCACGGTGGTCAGCCCGCCGACCGCGGCGGCGATGACCGGTGCGCCGCTGGCCTGGGCCTCGGCGGCGACCAGCCCGAAGGACTCGTTGTACGACGGCACGGCGACCAGCGACGCGGCGGAGTACCACCCCGCCAGCTCGTGCTGGGGCACCGGCGGCACGAAGCGGACCACGTCGTCGATGCGGAGCTCGGCCGCGAGGTTGGCCAGTGACGCCGGCCGCTCGAGGCCGGACCCCGAGGGACCGCCGACGATCGGCACGACCAGCCGCGGGCGCAGCTCGGGGCGGCGCACCAGCAGCTCGGCCACCGCGCGCAGCAGCACGTCGGGCGCCTTGAGCGGCTGGATCCGGCCGGCGAAGAGCAGCACGAGCGCGTCGTCGCCGAGGTCGCGCTCGCGACGGGCACGGGCCCGGTCTGTCGGGGAGAGCGGGCGGAAGACCTCGGTGTCCACGCCGGGGTGCACGACCTCGACGCGGGCCGGCTCGGCGTCGTACAGGTTGATCAGCTGCTTGGCCTCGAGGTCGGTGTTCGCGATGAGCACGTCGGCGGCCCCGACCACCTGCTCCTCGCCGATCACCCGCTGCTCGGGCTCGGGGGTGTCGCCCTCGGCGAGCGCCTCGTTCTTGACCTTGGCCATCGTGTGCATCGAGTGCACGAGCGGCACGCCCCAGCGGTCGCGGGCCAGCGCACCGACCTGGCCGGAGAGCCAGTAGTGGGAATGCACGACGTCGAAGTGGCCGGGCGGGTGGACGGCCTCGGCGCGCAGCACCTCGCGGGCGAAGACGCACAGCTGCCCGGGCAGCTGCTCCTTGCTCAGTCCCTCGAACGGACCAGCGTGCACGTGGTGCACCGACACCCCGTCGGAGACCGCCACGACCGGGTCGAGGGCGCTGCTCGTGGCGCGCGTGAAGATGTCGACCTCGATGCCGCTGGCGGCGAGGCGGCGGGCGACCTCGAGGACGTAGACGTTCATGCCGCCCGCGTCACCGGTGCCAGGCTGGTCGAGGGGGGAGGTGTGGAGGCTGACCATGGCGACGCGCCCGATGCGCGACTGCCTCGGATCCCTCGGCTCCGCCATCCCACCTCCTGCTCTCGTGCCTGTCGTGCCGCCGTCGTGACCCTCGCTGTCGGGGCGGTACCCACCGACTCCGGCGATAGGCCAACCCTCCCAGTCTGCCCGGCATTCCCGGTCCGGGAGGATGGGGGTCATGAGCAGCCGCCTCGCCGTCGTCACCGGAGCGTCCAGCGGGATCGGCGCCGCCACCGCGCGGCACCTGGCCCGGGAGGGCTTCGAGGTGGTCTGCGCCGCCCGGCGCACCGACCGGATCGAGGCCCTCGCCGCCGAGATCGGCGGCCGCGCGGTCGCCTGCGACGTCACCGACGCCGACCAGGTCGCCGCGCTGGCCGAGGCCGTCGGCCCCCGGCTCGACGTGCTGGTCAACAACGCCGGCGGTGCGTTCGGCCTCGCGCCGGTCGCCGAGGCGGACACCGACCAGTGGCGCCGCATGTACGACGTCAACGTGATCGGCCTCATGCAGGTGACCCGGGCCCTGCTGCCGGCCCTGGTGGCCGGTGGCGCGGGCGTCGTCGTCAACGTCGGCTCGCTGGCCGGTCGCACGGCCTACGAGGGCGGGGCGGGCTACACCGCGGCCAAGCACGGCACCCGCGTCGTCACCGAGACGCTGCGCCTGGAGCTCTACGACCAGCCGGTGCGGGTGTGCGAGGTCGCGCCCGGGATGGTGCGCACCGAGGAGTTCTCGCTGGTGCGCTTCGACGGCGACCAGGAGCGCGCGGACGCGGTCTACGCCGGGGTGGCCGAGCCGCTGGTGGCCGACGACGTGGCCGAGGCGATCACCTGGGTCGCGACCCGGCCGCCGCACGTGAACATCGACGAGCTGGTGATCAAGCCCCGCGCGCAGGCTGCTTCGCACAAGGTGCACCGCGCCTGACCCCGTCGCCGAGCCGCCCGGCACGACCTCCGTCCGCTTGCGGGACCAGGAGGCGTCGTACCGCGCGCAGGGCGGAGGCGAGGCGCAGCGCGAGCGCCCGCGGGACGCCGGTCCACGCGGTGCGGGAGCGCACCGGGTAGGCGGCGTGCGCCGGCAGCACCAGCGCCACCGCGGTGTGCTGCAGGTCGGCCGGCGAGGTGCTCGTGGCGAGCCCCGATCGCGCCGCCGACGCCGCCGCCGAAGCCGGAGGGCACCTCGGCCGCGTGGTTGCGCAGCACCTGCGCCAGGAACGCGGGCGGCGTGCGGTCCAGCTGCGCGTGCACGCTCGCCGGCACCCCCTGCGGCAGGCCGACGGTCGTGCGGGCCGCGGCCAGCGAGCGGACCGCCGCGGGCCGCAGCGGGCCGTCGAGCACGCCGGGCTCCCGGCACAGTCGGCGCAGGTCGGCCAGCGTGCGCAGCCACACCCAGCCCTCGCGGTGGGCGGCGAGGTGCCGCAGGGCGTCGTACCGGCCCAGGGTCGGGACCTTCGCGTCGCCGATCACGACCGGCTCGGCGCGGGCGAGCAGCTCGCGGAACGGCGGGTGGGCGTCGGGCGTGATCTCCAGGCGCCAGTGCAGGTCGACGTCGGCGCCCTCGCCGCGGTAGGTGAGCGCGTTGCCCCACCGGCTCACGTGCCGCCACGACCAGGTCCCCGGCTCCACGCGCACCCCGTCGCGCAGGCGCCACCCGGCACCGGTCAGGGCGCGGTGGGCGGCCACGAGCTGGTCGGGGGCGACGAGCAGGTCGACGTCGCCGGGGCCACGGGCGTCGGCCCGCCCGGTGGTCTGCACCGCGAGCGCCTGGCCCTTGAACACCAGGGCATCGACCCCGGCAGCATCGAGGAGCTCCCACGCACGCACTGTCTCGAGGGTCTGCAGCAGCACCCGCTGCCGAGCCAGGAGGCGCCAGCGGTCGAGCAGCCCAACCAGCTCCGCGGGCAGCCCGAGCGCGTCGGCGTGGGTGCGCAGCAGCTCCTGCACGCGGTGCCGCTGGGCGGTCGCGAAGAGGGCCCGGGCGGCGTACCCGTCGAGGGAGACCCCGGGGGCCGCGGCCCCCTCCTCGGCCGCGAGCGCGGCACGCACCAGCGCCGTGACGACGGCGCGGGCGGGGTCCGGCCTGCCGGAGGGAACGGTCACGCAGCCGAGGGTGGCACCGCCGGGTCCCGCGCGGTGCCGGAACGGGCGAATCCACCCGCGAATCCATCGGAAACGATCCTTGCGGACGAAGGGTCAGCCGCGGCGAGGCTCCCGGGAAAGTAAAAACTTCGCGGATCGGCCGGCGCGGGCGTTCCCTCGGGCCCAGAGTTCCGTTTCAACGGTCAACGGAGACCTCCCTCCCTCCGTCCGTCATCCCGAGGAGTCGCTCATGAAGCAGACCTACACCCCGCCGGTGCTCGAGTCCCTCAGCCTCCGGGCCACCCAGGACCTCGAGCTCGACCTCGACATCATCATCGGCATCGGCAGCTGAGTCCGGCCAGCCGGCTGTCCGTCGCGGCGGCCTGGCTGCTGCTGGGGGTCACCCGGCTGCTCACGCTCGTCCTCCCCTCCACGGTGGTGCGCCACCTGCTGGGCGGACGAGTCACACCGGACGCGACGGGGCCCGGATCGGGACCGGCCCCGTCGCCAGCGGGAGCGCGTGGGCTGGGTCGTGCGCACGGCCGCCACCCGCACGCCCTGGCGGTCCGACTGCTTCCCGCAGGCACTGACCGCCCGCCTGCTGCTGCGCGCCGCCCGCGTGCCGCACACCGTCACCTTCGGCCTGCGCCGCGACGCCGCCGGACAGCTCAAGGCCCACGTCTGGGTCGCCGCCGGCGAGGTCGCCGTCACCGGCGGTTCCAGCGACGCCTGGACCCGCGTCGGCGGCGCCGCGTGGGCGCCGCGACGCCCCTGACCCGACCACCAGGACCGCCATGCACACCGGCTACGGACTCCTCGTCGACAGCGACCTCCCGCTGCCCGAGCTGGCGCCTGCCCCGTCCACCGGTACGCCGGACGTGGTCATCCGCACCGGCTCGGTGCCTCCCCCGGGGGCCGACGCCTCCCTGCTCCCGCTCGGCCTGTGGCTCGACGGCGAGCGCATCGGCCTCGACGTCCCCGACGTCGGCCGGTTCGCCGTCGACCGCGGCACCGCGATCACCGTCGACGCCCTCCCCGGCACCGCACCGGACGTGGTGCGGCTGTTCCTGCTCGGCACCGCCTTCGGCGCGCTGATGCTCCAGCGCGGCCACCTGGTGCTGCACGGCAACGCGTTCCGCGTCGGCGACGCGTGTGCGGTCGTGCTGGGCCACTCCGGCGCCGGGAAGTCCACGCTCGCCGCGGAGATGCACCGGCGCGGCTTCGACGTGCTCAGCGACGACGTCGTGCCCGTCGACGCGCAGGGCCGGGCGCTGCCCGGCTGGCCGCGGATCAAGCTCTGGCAGGACGCCCTGGACCGGCTGGGTCGCGACAGCGCGGGGTTGCGCCGGGTGCGGGCCGAGCACGCCAAGTTCCACGTGCCCCTGGACCGTCCCGCGCTCGAGCCGCTGCCGGTGCGCTGGCTCTACGCCCTCGACCGGCACGACGGCCCGCTGCGGCTCACGCCGGTGACCGGCGCGGCGGTGTTCACCACGCTGCACGAGCACAGCTACCGCAACGAGCTGCTCGTGGGTCCGCACCGTCGTACCCACCTGGCGCGGAGCGCCGTCCTCGCCGCGAGCGCGCGGCTGGCGCGGCTCGACCGGCCGCGCGGCACCGACTCGGTCGCAGCGTCGGCCGAGGCCGTGCTCGCCGACATCGGGCGCGACGTCCCGCTCGACCTCCTCGACCCGGGCGACCTGCCCGGCCTGCCCGGCCTGCCCGACCTGCCCGCCGTACGAGAGGACCACCATGCCCAAGCGCTCCGCTGACCAGGCCACCGCGACCCGCTGGGTCCGCGACGACGCCCTGCAGGCCGTCGAGATGAACGGCGAGTTCGTGATGATGGGGGTCGACCAGGGCGAGTACTACGCCGTCAAGGGCGTCGCCGCGACCCTGTGGCGCCACCTCGCCGAGCCGCGCGACGTCGACGCGCTGTGCGCCCTCGTCGCCGAGGAGTACGACGTCACGCCGGACGCCTGCCGGGCCGACGTCGAGGCGTTCGTCGACCAGCTGCACGGCAGGGGCATGGTGCACCCGGCCGCCTGACGGCCGCGTCCGCGACGCGCGGGTGGTCAGGCCAGGGCGCGGTCCAGCGCCGCCTTCACGTGCAGCGTCGTGCACGGGATGACCGGGATCTCGGAGTCGGCCTGGCGGATGAGCAGCTCGAGCTCGGAGCAGCCGAGGATCACGCCACCGGCGCCGGCGTCCCACAGCTCGCTGATCATCTCGACCACGGATCGGCGGGAGTCGTCGAGCACCTTCCCGTGCACCAGCTCGTCGTAGATGATCCGGTTCAGCTCGTCGTGGTGCGCGGCGTCCGGCACCACGACCTCGAGCCCGTGGCTGGCGATCCGGTCGGTGAAGAAGGTGCGCGACATCGCGAACTTCGTCCCGAGCAGGGCGACGGTCTCCACGCCCTCGGCCTTCGTGGCCTCCGCGACGACGTCACCGAGGTGCAGCAACGGGATGGAGACCGCGTCCTGGACCTGCTCGGCGACCCGGTGGAAGGTCGTCGTGCAGAGCATGAGGAAGTCGGCGCCGGCCCGCTCGACCGAGGTGGCCGCATCGCGCAGGACGGTCGCGACGCCGTCCCAGTCCTCCGCCTCCTGCAGGGCGGTGACCTCGGCGAAGTCGACCGACGCCATCACCGTCCTCGCGGAGTGGAAGCCGCCGAGGCGCTCCTCGACCCCACGGTTGAGGGCCTCGTAGTAGGCCGCACTGCTCTCCCAGGACATTCCGCCGACGAGGCCGATGGTCTGCATCCGGGCAGTGTAGGGCGTCCGCGACGATGCGGGTGGGAAGGTCCGCCGCCAGTAGGCTGGTCGTTCGTGTCCAAGACTCGTCGCACTGACCTCCGCAACGTCGCCATCGTGGCGCACGTCGACCACGGCAAGACCACCCTCGTCGACGCGATGCTCCACCAGGCCGGCGCCTTCAGCGCCCACGAGGCCGAGGGCGTCGCGGAGCGGGTCATGGACTCCGGTGACCTCGAGCGCGAGAAGGGCATCACGATCCTCGCGAAGAACACCGCGATCCGCTACACCGGCGCCCACGCGCCGGAGGGCGGGATGACGATCAACATCATCGACACCCCCGGCCACGCTGACTTCGGTGGCGAGGTCGAGCGCGGCCTGTCGATGGTCGACGGCATCGTGCTGCTGGTCGACGCCTCGGAGGGCCCGCTCCCCCAGACCCGCTTCGTGCTGCGCAAGGCGCTCAACGCCGGCATGCCGGTGATCCTCGTGGTCAACAAGACCGACCGCGGCGACGCCCGGATCGACGAGGTCGTCGACGAGACCTACGAGCTGTTCATGGACCTGCTCGACGACTCGCACAGCCAGGACGCCCTGGACTTCCCGGTGGTCTACGCCTCGGGCAAGGCCGGCATCGCCTCGCTGGAGAAGCCGGCGAACGCCAGCCTCCCGGCCGGCGACAACCTCGAGCCGCTCTTCCAGACGATCCTCGAGACCATCCCGGCCCCGGAGTACGACGAGGGCGCCCCGCTGCAGGCCCACGTCACCAACCTCGACGCCTCCCCCTTCCTCGGCCGCCTCGCGCTGCTGCGCATCAAGCAGGGCACCCTGAAGAAGGGCCAGCAGGTCGCGTGGATGCGTCGCGACGGCGACGTCAAGAACGTCAAGATCACCGAGCTCCTCATCACCGAGGGCCTCGAGCGCAAGCCCGGCGAGTCCGCGGGCCCCGGCGACATCGTCGCCGTCGCCGGCATCCCGGACATCACCATCGGCGAGACCCTCGCCGACCCGGAGAACCCGGTCGCGCTGCCGCTCATCCACGTCGACGAGCCGGCCATCTCGATGACCATCGGCACCAACACCTCCCCGCTGGTCGGCAAGGGCGGCAAGGGCCACAAGGTCACCGCCCGCCTGGTCAAGGACCGTCTCGACTCCGAGCTGATCGGCAACGTGTCGCTGCGCGTGCTGCCGACCGAGCGCCCCGACGCGTGGGAGGTGCAGGGCCGCGGCGAGCTGGCGCTGGCCATCCTGGTCGAGCAGATGCGCCGCGAGGGCTACGAGCTGACCGTCGGCAAGCCGCAGGTGGTCACCCGCGAGGTCGACGGCAAGCTGCACGAGCCGTACGAGCGCCTCACCATCGACGCCCCCGAGGAGTTCCTCGGCACGATCACCGAGCTGCTCGCCAACCGCAAGGGCCGCATGGAGGGCATGACGAACCACGGCACCGGCTGGGTGCGGATGGAGTTCATCGTCCCCGCCCGCGGCCTGATCGGCTTCCGCACCGACTTCCTCACCGAGACCCGCGGCACCGGCATCGCGCACTCCATCTCGGAGGGCTACTTCCCGTGGGCCGGCGAGATCCGCTCGCGCCAGTCCGGCTCGCTGGTCGCCGACCGCGCGGGCGCGGCCACGGCGTACGCGATGACCTCGCTGCAGGAGCGCGGCGTGCTCTTCGTGGAGCCCGGCACCGAGGTCTACGAGGGCATGATCGTCGGCGAGAACTCCCGCGCCGACGACATGGACGTCAACATCACCAAGGAGAAGCAGCAGACCAACATCCGGTCCGCCACCTCCGACAACTTCGAGAAGCTCATCCCGCCGAAGAAGCTCTCCCTCGAGCAGTGCCTGGAGTTCTGCCGCGAGGACGAGTGCGTCGAGATCACGCCGGAGACGGTGCGGATCCGCAAGGTCATCCTCGACCAGAACGAGCGCGGGAAGATCGCGAGCCGAGCGCGTAAGGCGAACAAGTAGCCCGCCGCTTGCCAGAAGGAGCCCGTCGCGAAGAGATTCGCGGCGGGCTTCTTGTTTGTCTTCTGCGAGGCGAGCGATCGCCCGAGCGCAGCGAGGGCCGATCGCGAGCCGAGCGCGTAAGGCGAACAAGTAGCCCGCCGCTTGCCAGAAGGAGCCCGTCGCGAAGAGATTCGCGGCGGGCTTCTGCTCTTCGCCGGTCAGTCGGCGTGCGCACTGGCACTGGAGGGGAGTCACAGGGGCACCAGCGGTCACAGGAATCACCGCTCCGGTGGCGATTCCCGAACTTGTTGACTGCTGTAGCGGCCACCAAGTCCCAGGAACGGCCACCAGGTACGTCGGTCCGGCAGCCCAGACGCACCTGCTGCCCCACCAGCCCCACCAGACCCMCCAGCCTCGAGAATCACCACCCAGGCGGTGATTCCCGGCGGCGCGCACCCACGGCACCGCCGCCCTCCCAGCCACGACTGCTGTGACCGACTGCTGTGACCCGGGTCACCCACCACAACCCTGATCATGGACGGCCCCGAAACGGTCCCGCGGCGGTGGTTAGCGTGCGGAGTCGACCTGTCGAGGGACGGGCGAGGAGAGGAGCCACCGTGAGCTTCGAGGAGCTGATGTCGACCCGCTGGAGCTGTCGGGAGTTCCTGCCCGAGACGCTCGACGAGGAGACGCTGACCCGGCTCTTCACCGCCGCCCAGCGCACGGCCTCGTGGTGCAACACGCAGTCCTGGGGTGTGCACCTGCTCTCCGGCGATGCCGCGGAGTGGCTCGGTAAAGAGCTGCTCGCCCGGGTGTCGTCCGGCTCCCCCGGTGCGGCAGACTTCCCGGTGCCCACGACCTACAGCGGGGTCTACGCCGACCGCCGCCGCGCCGCCGGGCACGGCCTCTACGAGATGCTCGGCATCGAGCGGTCCGACTCCATGGGCCGGCTCGAGCAGATGCTGCGCAACTTCACCTTCTTCGGCGCCCCGCACGTCGCGATCGTCACCGCCGACGCCGAGCACGGGACCTACGGCGCCATCGACTGCGGCGGGTACGTCGCCAACCTGATGAACGCCGCCCACGACCTCGGCCTGGGCTCGATCGCGCAGGGTGCCATCGCGATGCACTCCGACGCGGTCCGCGAGCTGCTCGACCTGCCCGAGGACCGGCTCGTCGTCTGCGCGGTCTCGTTCGGCAGGCCCGCGTCGGGCCACCCGGTCAACAGCTTCCGCACCGAGCGCGCGTCGCTCGACGAGGTCGTCACCCGGGTCGAGCGACCGTGACCGCCGAGCCGGTTAGCCTCGACGCCATGAGCGCCAACGACGTCCTCACCGCCCGCCAGCACTCCCTCGGGGACCTCACCCGCCGCACCGCCCAGCGCGTGCCCGACAAGCTCGCGATCGCCGACCGCGGCACCGAGCTGACCTTCGCCGACCTCGAGGCGTACGTCGAGCGGACCGCTGCCGCGATCGCCGCGGCCGGACTGGCCAAGGGTGACCGGCTGGCGCTGCTGAGCCACAACTGCTGGGAGTTCGCGGTCCTCAACTTCGCCGCCGCCCGGGCCGGCGTGGTGCTGGTGCCGATCAACTTCATGCTGGGCGCCGACGAGATCGCCTTCATCCTCGACCACAGCGGCGCGACCGGCTTCGTGGTGGAGGACGCCCTCGTGCCGACGGCCGACGCCGCCGTAGCCGCCGCTGCCGACCCGCAGGTGCGGCTGCGCCACGTGATCCGGCTGACGGACGCGGAGGTGCCCGACGGCTGGGTCGACCTCGCGGAGTGGCTGGAGCACGACGGCCCGCCGGTCGTCGTACCCGTGGGCGACGACGACCCGGTGCGGATGATGTTCACCTCCGGCACCGAGTCCCGCCCCAAGGGCGCGCTGCTGAGCAGCCGGTCGCTGATGTGGCAGTACGTCTCGTGCGTCGTCGACGGCTCGATGTCCGCCGACGACGTCGAGCTGCACACGCTGCCGCTCTACCACTGCGCGCAGCTCGACTGCTTCCTCGGCACCGACGTCTACCTCGGCGCGACGAGCATCATCCTGCCCGGCCCCGACCCGGCCACCGTGCTGCGCACCATCGCGGAGCGCAAGGTGACGAAGTTCTTCGCGCCGCCGACGGTGTGGATCGGGCTGCTGCGCCACCCTGACTTCGACAGCACCGACCTGTCGAGCCTGCGCAAGGGCTACTACGGCGCCTCCCCCATGCCGGTGGAGGTCCTGCGCGAGCTGCAGGAGCGGCTGCCCGACGTACAGCTGTGGAACTTCTACGGCCAGACCGAGATGGCACCGGTGGCGACGATCCTGGGCCCGGACGAGCAGCTCCCCTTCGCCGGGTCGGCGGGCCGGGCGGCGGTCAACGTCGAGACCCGGATCGTCGACGACAACGACGAGCCGGTGCCGGCGGGCACGGTCGGCGAGATCGTGCACCGCAGCCCGCACGCGACCCTGGGCTACTACAACGACCCGGAGAAGACGGCCGAGGCGTTCCGCGGCGGCTGGTTCCACTCCGGCGACCTGGGCTACCTCGACGACACCGGCCACCTCTACGTCGTCGACCGCAAGAAGGACATGATCAAGACCGGCGGCGAGAACGTCGCGAGCCGCGAGGTCGAGGAGGCGATCTACACCCACCCCGACGTCGCCGAGGTCGCCGTGTTCGGCGTCAGCCACCCGCGCTGGGTCGAGGCGGTCGCCGCGGTCGTCGTGCCGAAGGACGGCGCGAGCCTGGCCGCTGAGGACGTCGTCGCCCACGCCCGCGGGCAGCTCGCCGGCTACAAGGCGCCGAAGTACGTCGTCGTCGCCGAGAGCCTGCCGAAGAACCCCAGCGGCAAGATCCTCAAGCGCCAGCTGCGCGACACCCACGCCGACCTCGCGGCCGGCGACCAGGAGTGAGCGCCACGGTGGACGCGTGAGCCCGCAGTCGGCGCGCGAGGACCGCTGGCTGTTCGTGACGCTCCTGGCGGTCACCGTCGTCTCGTCCATCGTGAGCAGCCTCGGGGCGCCGCTGGTCCCCAGCATCGCCGAGCGGTACGACGTCCCGGTCTCTACCGCGCAGTGGATCCTCACCGCGAGCATGGTCGCCGCCGCAGCAGCCACGCCCGTCATCGGGCGCTGGGGCAGTGGCCGCTTGCGGCGTCCGGTGGTGGTCGGCGCACTCCTCGTCGTGCTCGCCGGGACCCTCCTCGCGGCGCTCCCGCTCGGGATGGGTCCGCTCATCGTCGGGCGCGCCGCACAGGGCATCGGCCTGGCCGTCGTACCCCTCACGCTGGCGGTCGCGCGGGACGCGTGGACCGGCGACCGGCTGGTCTCCCGGCTCTCCCTGCTCTCCGTCGCGACCGTGGCTGGCGCGGGCCTGGGCTACCCCTTCACCGGGCTGGTGGCCGACCAGCTCGGCGTGGCCGGCGCCTACGGCATGGGAGCAGGACTGGTCGCCATCACCCTGGTGCTCGCGTGGCGCCACCTCCCCCGCACCGCGCCCGGCGAGCCGCAGCCGGTCGACCTGCCCAGCGCAGTCCTCGTCGCCGCCGGCACCGTCGCCGTCCTGCTCGCGGTCAGCGAGGGCGAGAAGTGGGGCTGGCTGTCCGCCGGGGTGCTCGGCCTCGCCGCGGGCGGGGCCGCCCTGCTGGTCGGCTGGGTCGTGCGGACCCGCCACCTGACCGGCCGCGGCCGGCTGCCGCTCGTCGACCTCCGCCTGGCCGCGCGGCCGGGCGTGCTGGGGCCGAACGCGGTCGCGTTCGCCCTCGCCGTCGGGATGTACGGCCTGCTCACGATCGTCGTGCTCCTCGTCCGTGCCGACGGCAGCGCCGGCTGGGGCCTCGACCGGGGTGCCGCGGCCGCTGGGCTGGTGCTCGTGCCGTACGCCGTGTGCAGCGTCGGCGGCAGCCGGCTCGCGTTGCGGGTCTCCCGCCGCTTCGGCCCGCACCTGTTGCTGCCCGTCGGGGCGACCACCTTCGCCGCCGCCATGGTGCTGCTCGCGCTGCACCACCACACGCTGCCCGCAGCGCTGCTCGCGATGGCTGTCGGCGGCCTCGGCAGCGGGTTCACGTTCTCCTCGCTCGCCCCCTTGATCGTGCCGCACGTGCCGCGCGAGGAGACCGGCAGCGCGATGGCGTTCAACCTGCTGCTGCGCTACCTCGGCTTCTCGACCGGCTCGGCCGTCAGCGTCGCCCTCGTCGGGGTGTACGGCGGTGACGACGCCGCCTTCCGCGCGACCGGACTCACCCTCGCGGCGCTCTGCTTCGTGACCGGCGCCGTCGTCGCGCTCGCCGGGCGCCGGCGCCCCGGGACCCCTGTCCCGGCCTGAGGCACGGGTCCGGGCACACCCGCAGGTCCGGGCAATCGGATGCGATGGCAGCGGATCCGATTGCAGCGCATTCGCTGCCCGGGTTGGCCCCGACGGGTCATTGTCGCCGGGACCGGCGCGGGCGTGTGATGTGCGCAGGGCCGAGAGGGATCCGGTGGGAGAGCCGGAGGGGAGAAACGGCCCGTCGAACACTGCGTCGCCCTCGGGGGTTCTCGGGGACAGGTGTCGGTCCACTTCGACCGCGTGCACCTTCCCTGCACCCGTAGACCTTTGGGGGACATCGTCCGATGCGACACAACCATCGCGCCTCGACCAGGCGCTGGCGGCGATCGGCCGCCGTGCTCAGCTGTCTCGTGCTCGCGCTCGGCGCAGCCATCATCCGGCCCGACTCCGCAACCGCGGAGCCCGTCGGCCCGTACGACATCGACGGGGTCGTCATTCCCGACTCCGGTGCCCAGGAGGTCCCGGACACCGTGTCGCCGTCGAGCGACGCGAACGGCTTCGGCAGCGTGAAGGAGCTCGGCCCGAAGAACGGCAGCTCCACCAAGATCGGCGTCATCCACAATGCCGCCACCCCGATGCTCGACATGACCAACCCGAACGCACAGGTCGACCTGCGCCGGGCCTGGCTCGACCTGCAGCGGGACGACACAGGCGACGACTGGATCTACTTCGCGTGGGAGCGTGACGCGAACAGCGGTAGCGGCTTCATCTCCTTCGAGTTCATGGCCAGCCCGCTCCCGGCGGGCTGCGACTACAGCGCCAGCGAGACGGCCCTGCGGGCGAGCTGCAACCCGTGGGCCAACCGCCAGGCCGGTGACTTCCTCATCCTGTGGGACCAGAGCGGCAGCAGCACCACGCTCTACAAGAGGATCTGGACCCAGCCGGTCCAGAACGGGCCACTGGTGCTCGGTGGGGCGACCATGATCACCGCGGGCCTGGCGAAGTTCAGCCCCGACAAGTTCAAGGGCGAGGCCGCCATCAACCTGACCGACGAGGGGCTCAGCGACGGCGGCTGCCAGGTCTTCGCCAACGTCATCCCGAGCACGGTCACCGGGAACTCGGACACGGCCGACTACAAGGACACGATCCTCAACGACCTGAAGCCGATCAGCACCTGCGACGCCACCCTCACCACCACCCCGAAGACCGGAGCCGGTGAGGACATCGGCGCCGGCGGGATCTCGATCGGCAGCGGCGTGGTCGAGGTGAAGGACAGCGCGACGCTCGACCTCGACGGCGGGTCGGCGACGCCCACCGGGGCGATCACGTTCACGCTCTGCTACCTCGACAGCACCCCGGACAAGTGTGTGGAGGTCGGGTCGACGAGCATCGCCGGCGGCAGCTACCCGAAGACGGTGACCTCGCCCTCGGCGTACGTCACTGCAGCAGGTGACTACTGCTGGTCCGCCAGCTGGCCGGGGGACGCCGCCAACGGTATCCCGGCCGCCACGGAGTCGAACCCCGACGACGAGTGCTTCACCGTCAACCCGGTGACGCCGACGCTGAGCACCACGGCGGGCGACGACGTCTTCCTCGGCGGGTCCGTGAGCGACAGCGCGACCCTGGGCGGCACGGCGACGCAGCCGACGGCGGCGGTGATCCACACGACCTCGACCTCGGGTGCGGCGGCGAACGGGACGATCACGTTCCGGCTGTACCGGCCGAGCGAGGACGGTTGCGGCTCGCTCGCCTACACCTCGCCCGCCGTCGCGGTCAGCGGCAACGGCAGCTACAGCACGCCCGACCCGCAGTTCGTGCCGACCGCTGTCGGTGACTACCACTGGGTCGCGACCTACTCGGGATCGTCACCCAACACCAGCGGTGTCACCCACAACAGCGACTGCACCGACACCGACGAGGACGTGGTGGTCAGCTCCGTCGCCTCGACCCTCTCGACGGAGCAGAGCTGGGTGCCGAACGACTCGGCGACGCTCACCGCGCCGTCCGGCGGGACGATGACGGGCACCGTCACCTTCCGGTTCTTCGACAACGGGACCTGCACCGGCACCCCGGTGTGGACCGAGGACCGCGCAGTCAACGGGGCATCGGGGGTGGAGGTCTCGACGACCAACGACGAGGCCGTCAGCACCTCCGGGACGTACTCCTTCGAGGTGTCCTACGACAGCACCAACCCGGCGCAGCAGGACATCGGGGCGAGCTGTGAGGAGACGTCGGCCCTGACGATCGACAACGGGGACCCGGTGAGCAGCGACGACTGACGACGACCGACCCTGACCGATCGACCACGACAGCACGGCCCCATCCGGTTGGATGGGGCCGTGCTCGTCGACCTGCAGCTCGATGCCCGCCCCGACCGCGTCCTGGCCCGGGCGCGGGAGCTGACCGAGGCCGGTGCGGCGGGCCTGTTCACCTTCGAGGGCCCGCACGACGTCTTCCTCCCGCTCGCGGCGGTCGCCGGGCAGGTCGACGCCGACCTGATGACCAACGTCGCGATCGCGATGCCCCGCTCCCCGATGCACCTGGCCCACGCGGCGTGGGACCTGCAGCTGATGTCCGGCGGCCGGTTCCGGCTCGGCCTCGGGTCGCAGATCCGCCCTCACGTCGAGAAGAGGTACGGCGCCCGGTGGTCCCCGCCGGCCGAGCGGATGCGCGAGATCGTGGCTGCCACCCAGGCCATCCTCACCTCGTGGCAGGAGGGCACCCGGCTGGAGTTCCGCGGTGAGCACACCACGCACACACTGATGCCGCCGACCTTCGTCCCCGGCCCGAACCCGTTCGGGCCTCCGCCGGTCCTGCTCGGCGCGCTCGGTCCACGGATGACCCGCACCGCCGCCGAGGTCGCCGACGGCCTGCTGGTCATGCCCTTCCACACCCACCGCCACTTCCACGAGCGGACGCTGCCCGCCGTGGCCGAGGGCCTCGCCCGGCGGCACCGGACCGGCAGCCGCTTCGAGGTCTTCCCGCAGGCGATCCTCGCGATGGGCCGCACCGACGAGGAGCTCGCCACCGCGCGGTCCGGCGTACGGGCCCTCCTGGCGTTCTACGGCTCCACGCCGGCGTACCGCCCGGTGCTCGACGTCGAGGGATGGGGCGACCTGCAGCCGGAGCTGAACCGGTTGTCGAAGACCGGTGACGTCGCCGCGATGGTCGCCCTGGTCGACGACACGATGCTCGAGACGATCGCCGTGGTCGGCACGCCCGAGGAGTGCGCCGCCGAGGTGCGGCGGCGCTTCGCCGGCGCGCCGGGGGTGGCAGACCGGGTGTGCTGCTACTTCCCCGGCCACGACCCCTCGGGCGAGCAGGTCGCAGCGCTGGTCGGCGCGCTGAATGCTGAGACCTGAGCCATACCGGCCAGTAGCCGGGGGTGGTGGTGCGACAATCCCCACGCGCTCGGGAGCCCCCGCCCGGGCCCTGCTCCACACCCCCACGGACGGACAGCAATGATCGAACTCCTCGAGGCGGCCGTCGCCGCCCGCCCCGACGACGTCGTGGTGACCAGCCCGTACGGCACCACCACCTACGCCGAGCTCCACCGCGACGTCCAGGCGATCGCGACCGCGCTGGTCGAGCGCGACCTGCGCCGCATCGCCATCCTCGACCCCGACCCCGCGCACGTGCTGGCGGTCCTCGCCGCCTGCTCCCGGGTCGGCGTGGAGGGCTGCGTCTACCCGCTCGCGCCGACCGACGACGCCATCGACGAGATGGTCGCGCGCTTCGAGCACGAGGTCGTCGTCACCGGGCGCGGCATCTCCTCGCCGGTCGTCGGGTACGCCGAGCTCGCCGCCACCACGCCCGGCGACCTGCCGGCGCTGCCGGAGTCCCGGCCGATCATGGCGATGACCACCGGCACCAGCGGCTTCCCGCGCGGCGTCCGGCATGAGTGGGACCGCCTGCTGCGCACCACCCACAAGATCAAGCCGGCGCCCGAGCAGCGCTGGCTGCTGGCCTACGGGCTCAACCAGTTCGGCGGCCTGCAGATCCTCATCCACGTGCTGGCCGCTCAGGCGATGCTCGTCGCCGCGGAGTCCTTCCAGCCCCGCGACGCCCTCGACGCCATGCGCGCCTCCGGCGTCACCCACGCCAGCGGCACCCCGACCTTCTGGCGCTTCCTGCTCGCCGAGATCAAGTCCGACGGCGGCGCCGTGCCGGACCTGCGGCAGGTCAGCCTCGGCGGCGAGGCGGTGCCCGGCGCGCTCCTGGACCGGATCACGGAGCGCTTCCCGAACGCCAACATCTCCCAGATCTACGGCGCCACCGAGTTCGGGCAGAACGTCACGGTCCGCGACGGTCGCCCCGGGCTGCCGATCTCCATGCTCGAGCCCGGCGGCGACGTCGAGTTCAAGGTGCAGGACGGCGAGCTGTGGGTGCGTTCGAAGGCCTCGATGCTCGGCTACCACGGCGAGGAGGAGGTTCCCGACGGCGCCTGGCGCGCGACCGGTGACCTGGTCGAGGTCGTCGGCGACCGGATCGAGTTCCGCGGCCGCAAGACCGACGTCGTCAACGTGGGCGGCGTCAAGGTGCACCCCATCCCGATCGAGGACCGGGTGAGCAAGGTCGACGGCGTCTCGCTCGTGCGTGCCTACGGCCGCCCGAACCCGATGGTCGGGCACGTGCTCGCCGTCGAGATCGTCCTCGAGCCGGGGTACGACGAGAAGGCGGTCGCCAGCGAGGTCCGCGCCGTGTGCGCCGACCTCCCGCCGGCGGCCCGGCCGCGGAGCATCAAGTTCCTCGACACGATGACCACGACCGGCAACAAGATGCTGCGGGGCGCCGGGCGCTGACCCGGGCCCGGGCGAGCCGGCCCGACGGGACCGCCGGGCCGGCTCAGCGGCCGAAGGCCGGCTTCTCCTTGGCGAGGAACGCCCGCACGCCCTCCTTGAAGTCAGGGCCGGAGTAGACCTCGCGCAGCAGCGCCTCCTCACCGTCGATCGACGCCTCGGCAGGACGGGCGCGGGAGACGAGCTGGTGCTTCGTGGCCTCGATGGTGACCCGCGAGGCCTGCGCGATCCCGGCCGCGAGGTCGGCGACCTCGGCATCGAGCGCCGCGGCGTCCGGCACCGCGGCGGCGAGCGCGCCGACGGCGTACGCGCGCTCGGCGGAGACCAGGCGCGAGGCGAGCAGCATCTCGCGGGTCAGCGACTCGCCGAAGATCGCCTGGCAGCGGTAGAGCACCGTGCCCGACAGCGCGTTGCCGAGGGTGCGCGCGATCGGGTAGCCGAAGCGGGAGGCGGTGGTCGCGACGCGCAGGTCGCAGTGGGTCGCGACGGCCAGGCCGCCGCCGACGCAGACGCCGTCGACGGCCGCGATGGTGACCTGCGGGAGCGACCAGAGCCGGTCGAACATCTCGCGGATCCAGTTCTCGTAGTCGACCGCGTCGGCCTCGAGGAAGTCGCTGATCTCGTTGCCGGCGGCGAACGCCTTGCCGCCCGCGCCGCGCAGGACGACCACGCGGACCGAGCGGTCCTCGGCCGTCTGCTCCCACAGGGCCCGCAGCTCGCCGTACATCTCCCTGGTGAAGGCGTTGCGGCGCTCGGGGCGGTTGAAGGTCACCTCGAGCACGCCCGGCCCGATGCGGTCGCGGTCGATCAGCAGGTCGTCGGTCACGCCCGCGAGGGTACCGCCGCGCGGACCGCTCCCCTCACGGCCGGTGCGGACGCGAGAAGCCCCGCTCGCTGACCACGAACGCCGCCACGACACCCGCGACCGCGCCGAAGAGGTGGCCCTGCCAGGAGACGCCCGGCTGACCGGGCAGGACGCCCCACAGGACGCTGCCGTAGACGACGAGCACGACCAGGCCGATCAGGATCTCCGACGGCTTGCGGTCCACGAACCCCTGCACCGCCAGGTAGGTGATCCAGCCGAAGATCAACCCGGACGCACCGATGTGCACCGAGCTGCCGCCCGCGACCAGCCACACCGCGAGCCCGCCGAGCAGCCAGATCACCGCGGTCGCGGCGAAGCCGCGCGCCAGCCCGGTGGCGAGGGTGAGGAATCCGAGCACCAGCGCTGGCACGGTGTTCGCGGTCAGGTGCCCCCACCCACCGTGCAGCAGCGGCGCCGCGATGATCCCGAGCAGCCCCTCCCCCGACCGCGGCTGGATCCCCCAGCCGTCGAGCCGGTTCGACACCGCAGCGTCGATGACCTCGATGACCCACAGCAGCGCCACGAACGTGACTGCCACCAGCCCGGCCACCTGCCACGCCGGCCTGGTCCGACTCGTCCCCGTCATGCTCACCCCGCCAGTCTGACACCCCACCCGACTCCCCGAAGCGTCACTTCTGGCCCGTTGAGACGTCACCTGCGGCCCGTCGAGTGGTCAGGAAGGGCACCTCGAGTGGTCAGGAAGGGCACCTCGAGTGGTCACTTGCGGCAGGTTGAAACGTCACCGGACCGGACGACGTACGCACGTGACGCCTCAACCGGCCAGGTCCGACCACTCAACCGGCCAGAAGTGACGTCTCAACCCGGCAGAAGTGACGTCTCGACGAGCCACAGGTGACGCCTCGACGAGCCACAGGTGACGTCTCAACGGGGCCAGACGGCGACCCAGTACTGCACGCCGAAGGGGGCAGCGTCGTAGAGGACGTCAGCGTCGGCGAGGGGCGGGAGGTCGGCGAGGCAGGTGGTGTCGGCCCAGAGGTCGGCGGCGAGGGCCGGGTCGGTGGCAGCGGCGGAGAAGTCGGCCCGGAGGGCGGCGTCGAAGGCCTCGGCGCGCTCGTCGAGGTGGCCGGGGGCCTTCTCGGTGCGCTTGGCGGAGCCGTTGCCGACGACCAGCACGCCGGTCTCGCCGGTTTCCACGACCTCGGCGCCCACCTCGGCGACCAGCGCGGCAGCGACGGCAGCCCCCGAGCCGCCCGTGGCGGGCGAGGCGACGACGCGGACCCGCGGGCCGAGGCGGCCGACGGCGGCCCGGCACGCGGCGCGGAGGTCGGCGACCGGGTCCTCGATCGAGCGGTACGACGGCAGCAGGGCCAGCACGCCCGGCACGAGTGCCGTCACGGGCCGATCGGCGGGCGCGCTCACTGCAGCCCCCGGATCGCGCGCAGGGGCGGTCGGCGGCCGGCGATCGACCAGACCATGTCGACGGTCTGGCGGGTCTCGACGACCTGGTGGACGCGGTAGATCCGGGCCCCGGCGAGGGCGCACACCGACGTCGCGGCGAGGGTACCGACGAGCCGCTCGCCGACCTCGAGGCCGAGGGTCTCGCCGACGAAGTCCTTGTTGGACAGCGAGACCAGCACCGGCCAGCCGGTGGCGACCATCTCGCCGATCCGGCGGGTCACCTCGAGGGAGTGGAAGGTGTTCTTGCCGAAGTCGTGGGCGGGGTCGATGACGACCGACTCGCGCGCGACGCCGGCGGCCAAGGCGCGCTCGGCGTAGGCGACGGTGTCGTGGATCGCGGCGGCGACCACGTCGTCGTAGTCGATGCGGTAGGGCCGGGTCCGCGGGGTCACGCCGCCGGTGTGGGTGCAGATGATCGCGGCGTCGTGCTCGGCGGCGACGTCGACGAGCTCGGGGTCCGCGCCGCCCCAGGCGTCGTTGAGGACGTCGGCGCCCGCAGCGCAGACGGCGGCACCGACCTCCGCGCGCCAGGTGTCGACGGAGATGACCAGCGAGGGGTACTGCTCGCGCACCCGCGCCACGAAGTCGACGACCCGCGCCTTCTCCTCGGCTGGCGAGATCTCCACGCCGGGCGCGGCCTTGATGCCGCCGATGTCGACGATCTCCGCGCCCTGGGCGACGACCTCGGCAACCCGCGCGAACGCCGCCTCCTCCGCCCACGTCGCGCCCTTGTCGAAGAACGAGTCGGGGGTGCGGTTGACGATCGCCATCATCAACGGCTCGTCGTCGCCGAACTGCTGGCGTCCGAGTCTCACAGGTAGGCCTCCGCCGGTGGGCGCTCGAGGGTGGGTACGACGCGGGTGACGGGCTCGAGCCCGCGCAGGTACTGCCGCAGCTCCGCCGCCTCGGGGGCAGCTCCCGCGCGGCCTGCCCCGTCACCGCCGGGCTCGTCACCGGGCAGCTCCACGCCGGACCGCGCCAGTGCCGCCGCGATGATCTGGGTGGCCATCCCGCCGAGGTCGCGCAACGCCTGGTGCCGGTGCGCGCGCACCCCGAGGTCGACCTGCACGACGGCGTCGGGTCCGGCGGCGCGGACGGTGTCGACGAGCGCGGCCAGCTCCACGGCGTACCCGGTCGGCACGGGCAGCCCGGCGAACCAGGAGCGGCGCACGGCCCACTCCCCCGCCAGCGGCTGCACGAGCTCGCCGAGGAAGGGGAAGAGCAGCGCGATGAGCGGCCGGGCGACGAGCTCGGTGACGCGACCGCCCTCGAGCGGGCCGTCGGCGCCGGGGCGCTCGTAGAAGCCCTTGACCAGCTGGACCTGCGGGTCGGAGAGCAGGGGGCCGAGCAGGCCGGGCACGAAGTGGGTGTCCCAGTCGTGCAGGTCGGCGTCCATGAACACGACGAGGTCGCCGGTGGTGACGAAAAGCGACTTCCACATCGCCTCGCCCTTGCCGGGGTGGGTGCCGAGGTCGGGCCGGATCTCGGCGGAGCGGTGCACCCGCGCGCCGGCGGACTCCGCGACGGCGTAGGTGTCGTCGACGGAGTCGCTGTCGATCACGACCACCTCGTCGACGAGCGCGACGGTGTCGACGAGGGCCTCACGGACCCGGGTGACCACGTCGCCGACGGTGGCCGCCTCGTTGCGGGCGGGGACCACGAGGCTCACCTGCTGCCCCAGCCGCTCCTTGGCCCCCAGCAGCCCCTCGAGGGACCAGTCGTCCCAGTGGGCGGCGCGGATCCCCATGCCCGCCAACCTACCGGGCGCGAACCCGGGGATTTTGCCGAGGTCCGGCCCCGAGAACGCGTTCCAGTGCTACGGTCCGAAGCCTCGGGAATTTGGTGGGCGCTCCCTCCCCCAGGAGATTCCGATGAGCCTTGGACGTTGGCGGCGCAAGGTGCGTTGCCTGGTGAAGCACGGCCCGCGCGGCTGCCCGCACATCGAGCGGCACAGCAAGCGGCCACGACGCAAGAAGAGGTTGCAGGCAGGCGGTGGACGGCACCGGCCCCCGGTGCGGATCGTCGACCCCTCCGAGCTGCTGACGGGCCACTAGGAGCCGCCCCTCGACGCGCCCGCCGGCACGACGTCAGCGGGCCAGGTAGTCACGCACCGCGACGGCGATCGCGCGCCCGTAACGCCGCTGCCCCGCCCGGCTCTCCATCCGGGCCGCGTCGTCGGGGTGCCGCATGTTGCCGAGCTCGGCCATCACGGCCGGGACGTCGGACAGGTTGAGCGTGCCCAGGTCGTCGCGGGCGTCGATCCCGTCCGCGCCGCGATACGTCGCCGGCGGGATCCCGGCCGCGACCAGGGCGTCGCGCAGGGTCCGTGCCAACCGGCGCGACGGTCGCTCGATGTCGTCGGTCCAGCCCTCGCGCAGCGCCGGGCGGATCACGTGGAAGCCGGTCGCGCCGGGGTCGAGGTTGCCGTCCGCATGGATGCTGACCCGCACGTCGGCGGTCGGCCCGCGCTCGCCGGGGTTGCCGACGCGGCCGCGCTCGTCGACGCACGGGCCCCACTGGTCGTCGGAGTCGGTGTCGCGGGTGAGCACGACCTTCGCGCCCATCCGTTCCAGGTGCCGTCTCGCCACGCGGGCGACCGCCCAGGTGAAGGTCGACTCCGGCAGGCCGCTGTTCGTGGCCGTGCCGGTGGTGTTGCACTCCTTGGCGAACCCGCCGGCGTCGACGAGCCGGTTGACCTCGGCGACGTGGCGGCGGTTGCCGAGCTGGTGGCCCGGGTCGAGGACGACGACACGGCCGGCGAGCGGCCGGGCAGGCCCGGGGTCGCGGCCCGCCGGAGTGGAGGCGCTCGACCCAGCGCTCGACCCAGCGCTCGACCCAGTGGTCGGCCCGGCGGTCGAGGTCACCCGCGCGGGCCCTCGCGACCCGTCGGTCTGGCAGCCCGCGAGCAGGACGGCCGCGGCAGCCACCACGGCGAGGCGGCGTCGGCGGGCTGGCACCCGGCCACCCTACGTTCCGCCAAAGCGCGTCCCGGCGCCGCACGACGTCCCTAGGATCGGTCGCATGTGGGTGGGCGTCCTGGGCCCGACCGTCGTGGAGGTCGCCGGCCGACCGGTGGCCGTCGCGGCCGCGAAGCACCGCGCGCTGCTGGCCGCCCTCGCGCTGGCCGACGGGCGCCCCGCACCGGCCGCCTCCCTCGTCGCGGCGCTGTGGGGCGAGGACCCGCCAGCGAGCGCCGCGGCGACGCTGCAGACCTACGTCTCCCAGATCCGGCGCCTGCTCGAGCCGGACCTGCCGCCACGATCGCCGTCGTCGTACCTCTCCAGCAGCGGGCACGGCTACCTCCTCCACGCCCGCACCGACGCCGCCGAGCTGACCGCCGCCGTCACCGAGGCGGCCGGCCTGGTGGCCGGGCTCGGCACGGTCCCGGTCGCCCCGGCCACCGATGTCGGGCCGGTCCTCGACCGGCTCACCGGGGCGCTGGCGCGGTGGCGCGGCGAGCCGTACGCCGACCTGCCCGCCTCCGACGCGGTCGACCCCGAGCGCGCCCGGCTCGAGGAGGTGCACCTGCTGGCCCGCGAGCAGCGCGCCGCGCTGCTGGTCGCCGCCGGTCGCGACGCGGAGGCGGTCGCCGGCCTGGAGGCGCTCACCCGGGCCCACCCGCTGCGCGAACGACCGTGGACGCTGCTGGCCACGGCGCTGGCCCGCACCGGCCGCCAGGCCGACGGCCTCGCCGTGCTGGACCGCCTGCGGCGCACGCTCGACGACGAGCTCGGCATCGAGCCGTCCGGGGCCGTGCGCAAGCTGCAGACCACGATCCTGCGGCAGGAGCTGCCCGCCGCGGCCGCGACCACGACGGTGTCCACCGCGACCACAGCGACCGCACCCCCGCCGCCGGCCGGGCCACCGGACACAGCGACGCCGGCGCCGCCGGAGCCCGCCCGCGTCGTCGTGCCCCCGTGGCCGCTCGTCGGACGCGACACCCACCTCGCCGGGCTGACCGCACTGCTCGACGGGGCCGTGCAGGGCCGCGCAGGCTTCGCCGCGATCGTCGGCGACGCCGGCGCCGGCAAGACCCGGCTCGGCGCGGAGCTCGCGCTGCGGGCGCAGGCCGCGGACGCGCTCGTGCTGATCGGCCGCTGCTCGCAGGAGGAGGACGCACCACCCCTGTGGCCGTGGACCTCCGCGCTCGGCCTCGCCCCGCGCGTCCACGGCCCGGACCACGACGCGGCGCGGTTCGCGGTGGCCGAGGAGGTCCGGCGCGCGCTGTCCCACCTCGCCCGCGACCGCACCGTCCTGCTCGGCCTCGAGGACCTGCACTGGGCCGACGCGTCGTCGCTGCGGGTGCTGCGCCACCTGTGCACGCACGTCGAGCCGGACCTCCGGCTGCTCGTGGTCACGACCTGGCGACCCAGCGGCGAGGCCGAGCCGGCGCTCGCCGAGACCGCCGCCGCACTCGCCCGGCAGCACGCGCTGCGCATCGACCTCGGCGGCCTGTCCGCGGACGAGACCGCCGCCCTGCTCGACGCGCTGACCGGGGACGGCGACCCTGCACTGGCCGGGGCGCTGCACCGGCGGACCGAGGGCAACCCGTTCTTCCTCGTCGAGTACGGCCGCCTCGCCCGCAGCGAGGAGCGCGGCCTGGCCGAGGTCGTCGACGACCTGCCGTCGACCGTCGCTGCCGTCGTCAACCGCCGCATCGCCCAGCTCCCCCCCGACACGGCTGCGGCGCTCACCTCGGCTGCTGCGATCGGCCGGGAGTTCGGGCTCGACCTGCTCGCCCCGGCACTCGGCCGCGACGAGCTGGAGGTGCTCGACCTGCTGGAGCCGGCGGTCACCGCCGACCTGGTGCAGGACCTCGGCGGTGACCGGTTCCGCTTCGTGCACGCGCTGGTCCGGGAAGCGGCGTACGACGCCCTGGCGCCCTCGCGGCGCGAGCGGCTCCACGCCACCCTCGCCGGCCTCGTCGAGCAGGCGCCCGACAACGACCGCCGCGCCGCGGAGCTCGCACGGCACTGGGAGGCCGCTGGTCCCCGGCACGTCCGCGCCGCCCACCTGGCCGCCGCCGCGGCCGGCGACCAGGCGCTCGCCGCGCACGCGACCGACGAGGCGCGGGACCACCTCGCGACCGCGCTGCGCCTGCTGGAGCAGGACCCGTCCGCCACGGTCCGCGAGCGGGTCGACCTGCTGGTGCGCTACGCCGACGCCTGCCGCTGGAGCACCCGGCGGCTGGAGATGCATGCCGCCGCCGACGAGGCCGTCGTGCTGGCCGGCTCGCTCGGCGACACCGGGCTGGTCGTGGCGGCCGCCTCGGTGGCCAGCCGCGACGCGCTCTGGCCCGCCCGTGCGTACGGCGAGTGGAACGCCGACGTCGTCGAGACCCTGCGCGCCACGCTGGCCGGCCAGTCCGGTGACAGCGAGGTGCACTGCCGGCTCCTGCTGGCCCTGGCGACCGAGGCCTACTACTGCGCCAGCGCCGCCGAGCTGGACGCCTGGAGCGCCGAGGCGATCGCGATGGCCCGGCGCCTCGGCGACGACACCCTCCTGCTCAGCGCCCTCGCCGGGTCCGCGGCGACGGGCTTCCGCCGCAGCACCGCTCCGCAGCGCCGCGCGTGGTGCGAGGAAGGCATCGACCTCGCCGGCCGGATCGGCGACGAGCGCACCCGCACGCACCTGCGCATCCTGCTCGCCACGACCCGCTGCGAGCTCGGTGACGTCGATGGCCTGGTCGAGGAGGTCGAGGAGATCGCCCGGACCGCCCACGACGACAAGCTCTACTTCGTGGAGATGGTCGCGCTGACCTTCCTCCACTCGTGGGCGGCGATGGGCGACGACCAGGAGCGGATCGCCGCCGTCTTCGGCCGGCTGATCGACTGCTTCGACCTGGTCTCCACCGCCCACAAGGTCGACACCGTGCAGGGCGCCGCGCTGTTCGTGCCGCTGTGGGACCCGCAGGCGCCGATGCCGTCGGACGACACGGTGCTGCGCTTCCTCGAGGAGTCGGCGATGCCGATCGGGCCCGCGGCCGCCGTGCTCGCCCTGCGCCACGGCCTGCTCGACGAGGCGCGTGCCACGGTCGAGACCTTCGGGGTCGACCTCGACACCGACAACTGGTTCTCGATGTTCGTCTGGGCGACCGGGGCCGAGCTGGCGGTCGGCCTCGGGATGCCGGACCTCGGCGCTGCGGCGTACGCCCGCCTCCTGCCGTACCGCGGCACCTGCATCATGTCCGGGACCTCCCCCTTCCACGGCCCCGTGGACTGCTACCTCGCCCTGGCCGCCGCCGGCACCGGGGAGCTGGGGACCGCCACCCGGTACGCCGACAGCGGGCTCGCCCAGGTCCGGGCATGGCAGCTCCCGCGGGTCGAGAGGTGGTTCCTCGACCAGCGGGAGCGCCACGGCTTCTGACCCGTGGGGGTCCGGTGCGGGGTCAGCCAGGCAGGCGCCGGAACGCCTTGCGCTCGAGGCGGGCGAAGCCCGGCCGGCCGAGGCGGAGCACGACCCGCATCCCGAACCCGGCGTCGTCCAGCGCGCCGCGCAGCACGTCGGTCGGCAGCTCCTCGGCGATCCAGGCCACCATGTACGCGAGCTGGCCGAGGGTCTCCTGGCTGCGGAAGTGCTCGGCCTCGACCGCCTTCCAGTCCTCCGGGGTCATGTACCGCTGGAAGATGACCATCGCCTCGGACTCCTCGTGGCGGAGGTGAGCCCCGAGCCGGTCGGCGGCCTCGGCGAGGCGTACCGAGAGCCCGGCCCGCACCTCCTCCCGGCTGCGACCGGCACCGGCTGTGCCGGGGGCCTCGTCGGCGAGAACCGCGAGCAGGTCGCGGCACGCCGCGAGCGTCGGGTCGATCTCGTCGTGCTCGGCCTCCATCGCCTCCAGGGTGGCCCGCTCGTCGGCGTCGGCGCGTGCCATCAGCCACGGCCAGATGCCGGTGTCCTCACCGCTGTGGTGGTGGTGCAGGATCCCGGCGAACCGGTCCCACCGGGTGAGCAGCGCCCGCCAGGTGGCCCGGTCGTCGACCGGCGTCGCCGGCGCGGCGGCCGCGAACTTCCGCAGGTCGCGGCGGAACCCGTGGTGCATCAGGTACATCACGGTCATGTCGACCGGGCCGCCCGGTGCGGCCGCCTGGCCGGGGAGCATCAGCTGCTGGGGGTACGACGTGCTCACCGGACCTCCTCCTTCTCCATCTCGTGATCGGTCTCGTCGGCCTGGTCGGCCTGGTCGGCCTGGTCGGTCTGGTCGGCCTGGTCGGTCTGGTCGGCCTGGTCGGTCTGGTCGGCCTGGTCGACCGGTCGTCCGGTCGGGGTGCCGGCGGAAAGGCTGCTGCCGGGCCACCACCAGTTCCAGCGGCCGAGGAGCGTCATGGTCGCGGGCACCAGCACCATCCGGACGACGGTGGCGTCGAGGGCGACCGCGACGGCCAGGCCCAGGCCGAGCATCTTCACGACCACGGCGGCCTCGCTGGCGAAGCCGAGGAAGACGGCGACCATGATCGCCGCGGCCACCGAGATCAGCCGGCCCGTCGACGCCAGGCCGCGGACGACGGAGCGGTGGGCGTCACCGGTGTCGAGCCAGTCGTCGCGCACGGCGGACAGCAGGAAGACCTCGTAGTCCATCGAGAGCCCGAAGAGCACCGCGAACAGCAGGATCGGCACCCAGCTGGACACCGGGATCGCGTGGTCGACGCCGAGCAGCGAGAGCCCCCAGCCGTGCTGGAAGACCAGGGTCAGCACGCCGAACGCCGCGGCCACCGACAGCAGGTTCATCGCCGCCGCCTTGAGCGGCACGACGACCGAG
The DNA here is from genome assembly GCF_007829375.1 of Nocardioides sp. J9. Taxonomy (NCBI): domain Bacteria; kingdom Bacillati; phylum Actinomycetota; class Actinomycetes; order Propionibacteriales; family Nocardioidaceae; genus Nocardioides; species Nocardioides sp. J9. The sequence continues at coordinate 59,564 of NZ_VLJQ01000099.1, forward strand.
CGGAACATCAGGGCCAGCAGCACGACCGACACCGCGACCACGAAGCCGACGACGACCCAGAGCCGGTCGGCCAGCATCTCGGAGATGTCACCGAGGATGGGCACGTAGCCGGTGGCGTCGACGCCGTCGGGCAGTACGTCGGCGCGCAGCTCGGTCAGGGTGTCCATGGTGGCCTCGTCGCTGGGGGCGGTGGTCGGCTCGACGTCCCAGACGGCGAGGGCGCCGTCCGGGGAGACGCTGACCGGCCCCGAGGCCGCGATGTCGGCGCGGGCGTCGATGCGCTGCCGCAGGGTGTCGACCTCGGCGCGCGTGACGCGGTCGAGCTCCGCGACGAGCGTGATCGGCCCGTTCGCACCCGGCCCGAACTCGTCGGCGACCAGGTCGTGCGCCGCGCGGGTGGTGGTGCCGAGCGGGTCGGAGCCCCCGTCCTGCGGCCACGTGCGCATCCCGAGCGCCGGTGCGGCGAGCGCGGTCATCACGGTGAGGGCGAGCAGCGCCCACGCGACCGGGCGACGGCTGACACGGACCGCCCAGCGGGCGACGAGCGGCTCGCGGCTGGAGTCCCGCGTGTCGCCGGTCTCCTCGCGGCGCTCGCGGCGGGGGGCCACCCGCTGCCCGGCGAGGGCGCAGAGCGCGGGCACCAGGGTGAGCGCGGCGGCCATGACGCCGAGGACCGAGATCGCGGTCGCGATGCCGAAGGCCGAGAAGGTCGGCAGGCCGGCGAGCCCGAGGCCCATCAGGGACACCAGGACGGTGAGGCCCGCGCCGACGACGGCGCGACCGGCGGTGCCGACGGCGCGGCCGGCTGCCTCGACCGGGGTGTCGCCGGCGCGGAGCCGCTCGACGTGCCGGGTGACGATCAGCAGCGCGTAGTCGATACCGACGCCGAGGCCGACCATCGTGGCGACCGTCGGCGCGGTCGGCGAGACGTCGACGAGGCCGGCCAGCACGATGACGCCGGACGAGCCGGCGACCAGGCCGCCGACCGCGGTGGCGACGGGCAGCCCGGCGGCGACGACGGAGCCGAACGCGACGACGAGGAGCAGCAGGGCGACCACGATGCCGATCAGCTCGCCGCGGCCCTCGATCTCGGTCGCGGTGCTCGGCAGCTCGCCACCGAGCTCCACCTGGTAGCCGGCGTCCTCGGCCGGCTGACCGGCCGCCTCGAGCGGGGCGAGGTCACCGACGATGTCGTTGTCGGTGGTCGGCACGTCGTACCGGACCTGGAGCAGTGCGGTGTCGCGGTCCTCGGACCAGCGCGGGGTGGCCGTCGCGACGTGCTCGGTGGCCGCGAGCCGGTCGAGGACGTCGTTGACGACCCGCTCGTCGAGCGGGCCGTCGTCGTGCAGGACGACCTGCGCGGAGGAGCCGCCCGCGTCGGGGAAGTGCTCACGCAGGGTGTCGATCCCGCGCTGCGCGGGTGTGCCGGGCACGTTCCAGTTGTCCTGGAGCGTGCCGCCGGCCGTCGCGGCGAGGCCGCCGAGCGCGACCAGCGCCACGAGCCACGCGCCGAGCACGCGCCACGGGTGGAGCGCGGCCGCGCGGCCGAGGTGATGAAGGGTGGACATCGAGGTGCCTCCTGGATCGGTGGGTTCGGCACCCACCGTCGGGGAGGCTCCTTGAGCCGTGCTTGTGCGCGACTGGAGCCCGGCTCCAGTCGCGCCCTACCGACTGCCGCCGGTTGAGGGAGAGGGCCGCCCGCGGCCGACGCCCCGCCGCTGGTTGAGGTGCCAGGCCGCCCACCGCCGACGCCCAGCCGCTGGTTGAGGTGCGAGGCGCCCCAGCGCCGAGCCTCGAAACCAGCGCACCGGCGCAGGGACTGTGCCCATCACAGTCAGCCCGCCGGGCCCGGAGGTTTCGAGGCTCCTCGCTGGCGCTCGTCGCACCTCAACCACCGGGCACCACCGTCGCCGATCCAGCACGAGACAGGACGTGCCGCACGCCCAACCGCCGCTGGTTGAGGTGCGAGGCGCGCTAGCGCCGAGCCTCGAAACCTGCGGCTCCGGTGCACCGGGCTGTGCCCACCACAGCCCGGTCCCGAGACCCGCTACGCGTAGCCGAGGATCTCCTGCCGCTTCTCGCCCCAAGCCAGGGCGGAGGCGATGGCCTCGTCGAGGGAGAGCTCGGTGCGCCAGCCCAGCAGCTCGCGGGCCTTGTCGGCGTTGGCGAAGGCGCCGGGGGCGTCACCGGGGCGAGGCGGGGCCTCGGTGACCGGGACCGGCTTGCCGACGACGCGCTCGACCGCGGCGAGGAGCTCGCGCACGGTGACGCCGTCACCGCCGCCGAGGTTGATGTAGGTGTAGGTGCCGTCGACCTTGGACAGCACGGCGTCGAACTCCTCGACGGCGCGCACGTGGGCGCGGGCGAGGTCCCAGACGTGGATGTAGTCGCGGATGCCCGTGCCGTCGCGGGTCGGGTGGTCGGTGCCGGTGAGGGTGAAGGTGTCGCGGTAGCCGAGGGCCGTCTGCGCCATCAGCGGTACGACGTGCGTGGCGTCGCGCAGGTGGTAGCCGGTCGTGAGGTCCGGGTCGGCCCCGATCGGGTTGAAGTAGCGCAGGATGATCGCGCGCAGGTCGCTGGCGCGGGAGAGGTCCTCGAGGACCTGCTCCATCATCCGCTTCGTCCGCGCGTAGGGGGACGTCGGATCGACCGGGTCCTCCTCGGTGACCTCGAACTGCGGTGTCATCGCGTAGAGCGACGCGGTCGAGGAGAAGATGATGCGCGGCTTGCCGAGTGCGGTGAGCTCGTCGAACATCTCCAGCGACTTGGTGACGTTGTCGCGGTAGTACTCGTAAGGCTTCTGCACCGACTCGGGCACGACGATGCGCGCGGCCATGTGGATGGTCGCGTGGATGTCGGGGTGCTCCTCGACGATGCGGCGCAGCAGCGCCCGGTCGGCGATGTCGCCCTCGTAGAAGATCCGGTCGCCGACGTACTGCCGCGGGCCGGTGAGCAGCGAGTCGAGGACGACCGGCACGTGGCCGGCCTGCTCGAGCGCCTTGGCGGTGATGGAGCCGATGTAGCCGGCTCCGCCGGTGACGAGGACCTTCATGCCCGCGACGATACCCAGCCGGCCCGGCGCGGGCTGGTCAACGGACCACCGCGGGCGTGGCCTCGGTCTCAGCCGTGGTGCTTCTCGTCGAGCAGGCTGAGCAGGTAGCGGCCGTAGCCGCTCTTCAGCAGGCCCTCGGCCAGGGTGGCCAGCTGGGCGTCGTCGATGAACCCGAGGCGCCAGGCGACTTCCTCGGGCGCACCGACCTTGGTGCCCTGCCGCGCCTCGAGCGCGCGCACGAAGTTGCTGGCGTCGTTGAGGTCGTCGAAGGTCCCCGTGTCGAGCCACGCGGTGCCGCGCGGCAGCACCTCGACCTCGAGGCGCCCCTCCTCGAGGTACATCCGGTTGAGGTCGGTGATCTCCAGCTCGCCGCGGGCGGACGGCTCCAGCGTCCTCGCCTTCTCCACCACGTCCGCGCCGTAGAAGTAGAGGCCGGGCACCGCGAACGGGCTGCGCGGCTTCTCCGGCTTCTCCTCCAGTGACAGGGCGCGGCCCTGGTCGTCGAACTCCACGACGCCGTACGCCGTCGGGTCGGCCACGCGGTAGCCGAAGACCGCGGCACCGTCGAGGTCAGCGAAGCGGGACAGCTGGGTGCCGAGCCCGGCGCCGTAGAAGATGTTGTCGCCGAGGACCAGGCCGGCGCCGCCGCCGGCGAGGTGCTCCTCGCCGATCAGGAACGCCTGGGCGAGCCCGTCGGGCGAGGGCTGGACGGCGTAGGTGATCTCGATGCCGAACTGCGAGCCGTCGCCCAGCAGCCGCTGGAACTGGTCGGACTCGTGCGGTGTCGTGATGACCAGCACCTCACGGATCCCCGCCAGCATCAGCGTGGAGAGCGGGTAGTAGATCATCGGCTTGTCGTAGATCGGCATCAGCTGCTTGCTGATCGCATGGGTGATCGGGTGCAGTCGGCTGCCGGTGCCGCCGGCGAGGATGATCCCGCGCATGTGATTTCCCGCTCCTTCGCCGTGGGTGACGGCGGCCATTGTCGCCTAAACCGGGCTGGCGCGGGGCAGCACACCTAGACTGCCCGCCGTGCACCGCATCCTCGTCACGGGTGGAGCCGGCTTCATCGGCTCCAACTTCGTCCACCACGTCGTCCGTCACACCGACGCGACGGTGACCGTCCTCGACAAGATGACGTACGCCGCGTCGCGCGAGTCGCTGGCGGGGCTGCCGGGTGACCGGGTGCGGCTGGTCGAGGGTGACATCGCCGACGCCGAGGTCGTCGAGCCGCTCGTGGGCGAGGCCGACGCGGTCGTGCACTACGCCGCCGAGTCGCACAACGACAACTCGCTCGACGACCCCTCGCCGTTCATCCGCACCAACCTGGTCGGCACGTTCACGCTGCTCGAGGCGGTGCGCAAGGCGGGCGTGCGCTTCCACCACGTCTCCACCGACGAGGTGTACGGCGACCTCGAGCTCGACGACCCGCAGCGGTTCACCGAGCACACGCCGTACCAGCCGTCGTCGCCGTACTCCGCGTCGAAGGCGGGCTCCGACCACCTGGTCCGGGCCTGGGTGCGCAGCTTCGGCGTGCAGGCGACGATCTCGAACTGCTCGAACAACTACGGCCCGTGGCAGCACGTCGAGAAGTTCATCCCCCGCCAGATCACCGAGGTGATCGAGGGCCGGCGCCCCCGCCTCTACGGCTCCGGGGAGAACGTGCGCGACTGGATCCACACCGAGGACCACTCCTCCGCCGTGCTCACGATCCTCGAGCGCGGCCGGATCGGCGAGACCTACCTGATCGGCGCCGACGGCGAGAAGTCCAACCTCGAGGTCGTGCAGATGATCCTCGAGCTGATGGGCCGCGACCGCGACGACTTCGAGCACGTCACCGACCGCGCCGGGCACGACCTGCGCTACGCCATCGACTCCACCAAGCTGCGCACCGAGCTGGGCTGGACGCCGCAGTACGCCGACTTCTCCTCCGGCCTCGAGCAGACGGTGCGCTGGTACCAGGACAACGCCGACTGGTGGCGCCCGGCGAAGGCCGCCACCGAGGCGGCGTACGCCGCGAAGGGGCAGTGACCCGGTGACCGGTGTGCAGACGACCCCCATCCCGGGGCTGGTCGTCCTCGACCTGGCCGTGCACCGCGACGCCCGCGGCTGGTTCAAGGAGAACTGGCACCGCGAGCGGATGGTCGCCCAGGGCCTGCCCGACTTCGGCCCGGTGCAGAACAACATCAGCTTCAACGCCACCCGCGGGGTGACCCGCGGCGTGCACGCCGAGCCGTGGGACAAGCTCGTCTCGGTCGCCAGCGGCCGCGTCTTCGCCGCCTGGGTGGACCTGCGCGCCGGCGACAGCTTCGGCGCGACCTTCTGGACCGAGGTCGACGAGGGCGTCGCCGTCTTCGTGCCGCGCGGCGTCGGCAACTCCTACCAGGCGCTCGAGGACGGGACCGTCTACTCCTACCTCGTCAACGACCACTACGTGGCCGGGTTCTCCTACCCGGCGGTGCACCTCGCCGACGAGACCGCCGGCATCCCGTGGCCGATCCCGCTCGACGAGGCCGAGGTCTCCGACAAGGACCGGGTGAACCCGCGGCTGGCCGAGGTCACCCCGATGCAGCCCAAGCGCACGCTGGTCACCGGGTGCAACGGCCAGCTCGGCCGCGCGCTCGCCCCCCTCTTCCCCGGCGCCACCCTCGTCGACCTCGACGAGCTCGACATCACCGACCCGAAGGCGCTGGCGGCCTGGCCGTGGCAGGACTACGACCTGATCGTCAACGCCGCCGCCTACACCGCGGTCGACCGCGCGGAGACGTCTGAAGGACGGACCGCCGCGTGGGCGGCGAACGCGGCCGCGCCCGCAGCGCTCGCGGCGGTTGCCGCACGGCACGGGATCACGCTCGTGCACTACTCGACCGACTACGTCTTCGACGGTGCCGCGGTCGAGGGCGGCCACCGCGAGGACGAGCCGTTCGCGCCCCTCGGTGTCTACGGGCAGACCAAGGCAGCCGGCGACCTCGCCGTCGGCACCGCCCCGAAGCACTACGTGCTGCGCACCTCGTGGGTGATCGGCGACGGCCACAACTTCGTGCGCACGATGGCCCGGCTGGCCGCCGACGGTGTCGACCCGGCGGTCGTCGACGACCAGGTCGGCCGGCTCACCTTCGCCGCCGAGCTCGCGCGTGCCACCCACCACCTGGTGACCAGCGGCGCGCCGTACGGCACCTACAACGTCACCAACGGCGGCGAGCCCCGTTCGTGGGCCGACTACGCGCGCCGGGTCTTCGAGCTCACCGGGCACGACCCGGCCCGGGTCTCGTCGGTGACCACGGAGGAGTACGGCGCCGGCAAGGACCTCGCGCCGCGGCCGCTCCACAGCACGCTGGCGCTCGACAAGATCGCGGCCACCGGGTTCGTGAGCACCGACGCCGATACCGCACTGACCGAGTACCTCTCCCATCTAGACTGACCCGATGCGCGCGCTCAGCTGTCCCACCCAGTCGTACGACTGGGGCTCCACCCACGCCATCCCCGGTTTCCAGCGCCAGGACGCCGACGGCAGCCGGGTCGCCGAGGTCTGGATCGGCACCCACCCGCTCGGGACCGCGCGCGTGGTCCAGCCCTCCGGGGACGAGCAGCCGCTGACCGAGGTCGCCGGCGAGCTGGACTTCATGCTGAAGGTGCTCGCTGCCGAGCGGCCGCTCTCCATCCAGGTGCACCCCGACGCCGCCCGTGCCGCCGCCGGGTTCGCCGCCGAGGAGGACGCGGGCATCCCGCTCGACTCCCCCGCGCGCGTCTTCAAGGACCCGCACCCGAAGCCCGAGATGGTCTACGCGCTCAGCACCTTCGACACCCTCGTGGGCCTGCGCCGCACCTCGGAGATCATGCGGGTGCTGCAGGCCCTCGAGCACCCGCTCGCCGACCAGCTGATGTCCAGCCTCACGGTGCACTCGGGGTTCAACGGGATCATCCGGCTCATCGAGGGCCTGCTCGCCGAGCCGCCCGCGCCCGACACCGTGGGCGAGGTCGTCACCGCCTGCGACAAGGCGCTGGACGCCGGCCGCGACGTGCGCCGCGCCTTCGAGACCGCCGTCGAGATCGCCGAGCACTGCCCCGGCGACGTCGGCGTGATCATCTCGCTGCTGCTGAATCGGCTCACCCTGCAGCCCGGCGAGGCGGCGTACCTCGCCACCGGCATCATCCACGCGCACCTCAAGGGCCTGTGCCTCGAGGTCATGGTCTCCTCCGACAACGTGCTGCGCGCCGGCCTGACCACCAAGCACATCGACGCCCAGGGCCTCGTGCAGTGCCTGGAGGAGGGCACCTCCCGCGCCGCCCGCGTCGAGCCGCGCGTCTTCAACTACTCCACCGACGTGTTCGCCCCCTGCGACGACTTCGCCCTGTCGGTCACCCAGAGCTCCCCCGCCGACCCCGCCGGCGTCGTGCTCCCCGCCTCCGGCACCCGCCTGCTCGTGTGCACGGGCGGCGAGGTGGCCCTGGTCAACCGCCGCGACGAGGTGCTCCGCCTGCACCGCGGCGACGTCGCCTTCGCCGACGAGAGCGACGGCGAGCTCCGCGTCGGCGGCACCGGCGAGATCGCCCAGGCCTTCGTCCCCGGCACCGACGAGCGCGGCCAGCTCTTCGACCTGCTGTAGGTCTGGCGCGAGCGCGTCGCCTGTCGACGACCGCGCACGGGCACTCGCTCCGCTTCGGCCCGCGCTTGTCGCCGACGCGCCTCCGGCGCGGGCGCCGCGCTGCCGCGCGCGCCGTTGCCCCCGGTACATGGCTGAGACCGCCTGGCGGCAAGCCTGACCGACACCCTGTGGCGCGAGCGCGTCGCTCCACCCCCGGTGGTTGAGGTGCGACGAGCGCCAGCGAGGAGCCTCGAAACCTCCGGGCCGGCCAGGCGGACTGTCCCGGTCACAGCCCGGTGCACCGGTGCCGCAGGTTTCGAGGCTCGGCGCTAGCGCGCCTCACGCCTCAACCAGCGGGCGCAGGGCCGGCGTACGCGCGACCGAGCCGGCCCGGAGCCGCACGGAGCGAGGGACGAGCGACCGGAGGCGCAGGGAGGCGAGGTCGCGCGTGCCGGCGGTCTTGCCGCCAGGCCAAGCCAGCCCTGCACCGGAGGCAACCGCGGCGCGGCAGCGCGGCGCGAGGAACGAGCGACGCACTCGCGCCATCCAGCTCGTTGAGGTGCGAGGCCGCCCGCGGCCGAGCCTCGAAACCACCGGGCCTGCAAGACGGGCTGTAGTGGGCACAGTCCGGTGCACCCGTGCCGCAGGTTTCGAGGCTCGGCGCCGGGGCGCCTCACACCTCAACCAGCGGCAGACCCACCGGGGCCGACAGGCGGGCTGTGCCGGGGACAGTCCGGTGCACCGCGGTGCGCAGCGGCGTGACCGTCAGCGTCGGCGCAGGCCAGCGAGGGCGGGGCGCACGTCGGCGAGGTAGACGAGCGCGGCGACGAGCAGGGCGAGGTTGACCAGCGTCAGCGGGACGGGGACCACGTGCAGCAGGACGCCGACGCCGAGGATCGCGCACCAGGTCGTCTTGTTGAGCTTGTCGGCCGCGTGGTACGCCTCGTTGGAGTAGAGCAGCGCACTGACGAGCGCGAAGACCTTCACGACGAGGACGACGAAGGCGACGATCACGAAGACCCAGCCCTCGATCGCCCAGCCGAGCTCGAGGCCCTCGGGCAGCCGGGGAAGAAAGACGTCCTGCATGGTGACTCGATCCTACGGGGTGGCGGGGCGTCGTACCGCCCCGAGAACGACCACGACCCCGGGGAGTCCCCGGGGTCGTGATGCTGTGCGGTGCTCGCTCAGCTGGCGGGCGTGGCCTCGGTGGCCGGAGCCGACGCGGCGGGCGTCTTCTTGGCCGGAGCCTTCTTCGCGGGCGCCTTCTTCGCGGCAGCCTTCCTGGCCGGCGCCTTCTTCGCGGCAGCCTTCTTGGCCGGCGCCTTCTTGGCGGCAGCCTTCTTCGCCGGAGCGGCCTCGGCCTTCTCGGCGGGCGCCTTGACGGCCGGGGCCTTCTTGGCCGGGGCGGCCGGCTTCGGGGCCTCGCCGGAGCGCAGCTTCACGACGACGCCCTCACCGCGCTTGGCGAGGTCGGCGTACAGCGCGGTCGCGACGGCGACGTTCTCGTCGTAGGCGCCCTTGACGGTGCTCTGCACCTTGGCCGGGAGGGCCTTGGCGTCGGCCTGCAGCTCGGCGATCTTCGCCTCGGCCTTGCCCTGGAGGGACTTCGGCTGCGGCAGCTCGAACGCCTTCACGGAGCTCTGCACGCCGGCGACGCGGGTGGTGACGTCCTTCTGGACCTCGGCGACGCGGGCGGTGACCTTGGCCTGGACCTCGGCGACGTAGGCGACGACCTTCTCCACGGCGAGGTCGGTCGCACCGACGCCGGCGTAGATCGGCTTCGCGGCAGCCGGGGGGAGCTCCGGCAGGTCGATCGCCTTCAGGTCGATCGAGGGGACGTCGATCTTCGGGAGGTCGAGCTTGGGGAGGTCAAGCTTGGGCATTGAGTTCATCCTTCGTTGGTGGTGGTGCTGTCGGGATCGTTCTCGGTCGGGATCGGAGCGCTGTCGGCGTCGTCGGCGTCCGGCTCGTCCTCGGACTCCGCCGCCTCGGCGGCGTTGAGGGCGAGGAACGAGGCGTAGACGTCGAGGAGCGACTGCTTCTGCCGCTCGGTCAGGCCGGTGTCGCCGAGGATGGCGAGCTCGACCGAGCCACCGACGCCGTCGTCCGGGCTGAGGATCCCTGCCCGGATGTAGAGCTGCTCCGCAGAGATCCGGAGGGCCTTCGCGATCTGCTGGAGGACCTCGGCGGACGGCTTGCGGAGGCCGCGCTCGATCTGGCTGAGATACGGGTTGGAAACACCTGCCTGGTCGGCGAGCTGCCTCAACGAGAGGCGGGCCGACACCCGCTGCTCCTTGAGGTAGTCACCGAGCGACCCGACGGTCTTCCCGACCTTTCCCTTGGCCATGCGACCCATGGTGCTAGCAAGAGTTAGCACTTTGCAAGCACGCGACCCGTGAACTCCTTCACACGAGGTGCGCGGTGCTCGACGCGGTCCGGTGCAAGGTCCCGACTATCAGTCTTCAAATGGGATCAACTCACTCGACTCTGTACGATCACGTCCGTGTCGAGTCCCTCCGTCCCCCAGCACTGCCCGACCCCGCGGGAGCTCGACGACCTGGAGCTGCTGACCTCCGGCGCAGCCGGCCCCATCGTCGGCTTCAACGAGCCGGGCAGCCCGATCACCCTCGACCTGCCCGAGGACCTCGAGACCCACCTCGACGAGGGCCACCCGGTCGAGCTCGTCGACCCCGAGGGCCTTCCCCTCGCCCGCGTCTCCCGGACCCTGCGCGGCCTGAGCGTCGAGCCGCTGACCCACGCGCAGTTCGGCGCGTTCCGCTCCCTGTACCTCCCCCCGGAGGAGGCCCGTGAGCGGTACGCCGGACGCACCGTCGTCCCGGTGACCGACCTCGTCACCGACACCCAGCTCGAGCAGCTGCGCGGGCTCGGCCCGGTCCTGCTCGCCGCCCTCGTCGGCGTCGGGACGCCGGCGGTCAGCCCGGTCGGCCTGCTCCGGGCCACCGTGCGGGTCGCAGCGATGCTCGACGCAGCGGTCGTCGCGATCCCGCTGACCGACCACGGGTCCGACGCCGACGCCTCGCTGCGGCAGTCGGTGCTGTCCTGGTACGCCGGCGCCGACGACGTCGTCGAGCTCGAGCCCGGCGGCCGGACGCTGCCGGAGCTGGCCGACATCGAGGCGCAGGAGCGTCCCGCACCCGCCGACCAGGGCCTCGTGCTCTTCTTCACCGGCCTGTCCGGCAGCGGCAAGTCGACCCTCGCCCGCGCGCTGATGGACCGCGTGCTCGAGCAGGGCACCCGGACCATCACCAGCCTCGACGGTGACGTCGTGCGCCGGAACCTCTCCGCGGGCCTGACCTTCTCGAAGGCCGACCGCGAGACCAACATCCGCCGGATCGGCTGGGTGGCCGCGGAGATCGCCCGGCACCGAGGGGTCGCGATCTGCAGCCCGATCGCGCCGTTCGACGAGACCCGGCAGCAGGTGCGGGCGATGGTCGAGCAGGCGGGCGGGCGGTTCTTCCTCGTCCACGTCGCCACGCCGCTGGAGGAGTGCGAGCGCCGCGACCGCAAGGGCCTGTACGCCAAGGCCCGCCGTGGCGAGATCCCCGAGTTCACCGGCATCTCCTCCCCCTACGAGGAGCCCGAGGACGCCGACGTCCGGGTCGACACGACCGGCCGCTCCATCGACGACGCGCTCGACGACGTGCTCGCCGCCCTCGCGTCCGAGGGGATCATGGACCTGCGTGGGCCGCGGGCCACGCCGGAGCCGCCCGCGGAGCGCAACCGGGCCTCCCGGACGGTCACCCAGAGCAGCAGCTCCCCCGCCCGCCCGGGCGGAACCGGCGGCCCGCTGCGCGTGCTCTTCGTGTGCACCGCCAACATCTGCCGCTCGCCGTACATGGAGCTGCGGGCGCGGGCGATGACCCAGGGGCGTTCCGGCGTCGAGTTCTCCAGCGCGGGGACCCACGGGTTCCGCTCTCACCACGTCGACGCGACCATGGCGGTCGTGCTCGCCGACCGCGGCATCGACGCCGACGTCGCCGAGACCTTCGCCAGCCGCCGCCTCACCCGCGAGATGATCAACGACGCCGACCTCGTGCTCACCGCCGAGGCCTCGCACCGCGCGTTCGTCCTCGAGGAGGTGCCGGGCGCCTTCCGCAAGGTCTTCACCCTGGGGCAGTTCGCGGAGACCATCGAGCGCGTCGACCCGTCGCTGACGGGCGCCGCGCTCGTCACCGCCGCCGGGCACCGCCGGGCCGGTGCCGTCGACGCGCACGACGTGCGCGACCCCTACCGACGTGGCCGGGCGGCCGCGGAGGCATCCGCCGACCAGATCGACGCCCTGCTCGCGGCCGTGCTGCCGCGACTGGCCACTCCCGAGACAGGCACGCCATGACCGAGTGGATCACCCTCACCGCGCTCTCGATCGCAGCCGCGGGCTTCTTCGTCGGCATCGTGGTCGGCCTGACCGGCATGGGCGGTGGCGCCCTGATGACGCCTGCGCTGATCTTCCTCGGCGTCGGCCACACCTCGGCGATCGTCACCGCGGACCTCACGGCTGCCGCGATCTACAAGACAGGGGGCGCGATCACGCACGCCCGGGAGGGCTCCCCCAACCTGCGCCTGGCCGGGTGGTTGATCGCGGGATCGGTCCCCATGGCGTTCGTCGGCCCCTACCTGGTCGACGCGCTGACCGACGACCCCGCCGACCTCGAGAAGACGCTCAAGCTCTGCATCGGCATCGCGCTGCTGTTCGCCGCGTCGACGTACGCACTGCGCCTCTACATCAACCTCGGCCGCGTCCGCAGCGGAGCGGTCATGCCGGACGACAACCCGCCGATCCGGCCGGTCCCGACCCTGCTCGTCGGCATGCTCGGCGGCCTGCTCGTCGGCATCACCAGCGTCGGTTCGGGCTCGGTCATCATGATCGCGCTGCTGATGCTCTACCCCGGCCTGTCGGCCGTCCGCCTCGTCGGCACGGACCTGGTCCAGGCGGTACCGCTCGTGCTGAGCGCGGCGATCGCGAACATCGCCATCCACGGCCTCGACTGGGAACTGCTGATCCCGCTCGTGATCGGCTCCGTGCCGGGCACCCTCATCGGCTCCCGGATCGCGCCGCGCGTGCCGCAGTCGGTCATCCGTCGCGGCATCGTGATCGTGCTGACGATGTCGGGGGTGGCCCTGCTCTTCAAGGCGGGCCTGCACCCGTTCGGCGAAGGGCACGAGACCCTGGAGGCGATCCTGGTCGCCCTCATCGGCGTCGCGATGCTGCTGCTGGTCCCGCTGGTGTGGGGCGTGCTCCGCAAGCGGCACGGGCTGCCGATGTTCGGGGCACCGACGGTCAGCGAGATCGAGTCCCTCGGGGCGGGCCGGAGCGGTCACCGGGCGCCGACGACGGGCGACCGGGACGCCGGGACCTCCTAGGCGCGCACGCGGGCCCGCTGCTCGAGCCGGAAGGGCTCGTCGCTGGCCGCGGCCCGCCCGAGCGCCAGGGTCAGGGCCGTGGCGCCGGCGACCCACAGGGCGCCGAGGGTGAGCAGTGTCTCCATGGATCCACGGTAGGCAGCGGGTCCGAGGCAACCAACCATCACAATGGTTCAAATCCCTGGGACGTTCGTCCCGGGGCGCAGGTGCGCCCTCGGCGCAGTCGGACGAGGCGGGTGGTCTAGTCCCGGCCGTAGATGTCGCGGGTGTAGACCTTCGCCGCGACGTCCGCCAGGGCCTCGGTGCGCCGGTTGGCGATGATGACGTCGGAGCGCTTCTTGAACTCTCCGAGGTCGCGGACCACCTCGGAGTTGAAGAAGGCGTCCCCCTCCAGCTCCGGCTCGTAGACGATGACCTCGACGCCCTTGGCCTTGATCCGCTTCATCACGCCCTGCACCGAGGACATCCGGAAGTTGTCCGAGCCCTGCTTCATGGTGAGCCGGTAGACGCCGACCACCCGAGGGCGGCGGGCGAGGATGTCGGCGGCGATGAAGTCCTTGCGCGTGGTGTTGGCGTCCACGATCGCGCTGATCAGGTTCTGCGGGACGTGGCGGTAGTTGGCCTGGAGCTGCTTGGTGTCCTTGGGCAGGCAGTAGCCGCCGTACCCGAAGGACGGGTTGTTGTAGTGCGCACCGATGCGCGGGTCGAGCCCGACGCCCTCGATGATCTGCCTGGAGTCGAGGCCGTGGATCGAGGCGTAGGTGTCGAGCTCGTTGAAGTAGGCCACGCGAAGGGCGAGGTAGGTGTTGGAGAAGAGCTTGATCGCCTCGGCCTCGGTGGCGCCGGTGAAGAGCACCGGGACGTCGTCGTCGAGGGCACCGTGGAGCATCAGCTTCGCGAACTGGTGGCCGGCCTCGCTGTCGGAGCCCACCACGATCCGTGACGGGTGCAGGTTGTCGTGCAGCGCCCGGCCCTCGCGCAGGAACTCCGGGCTGAAGATGATCGACGCGCCGAGGTGGCGCTCGCACAGCCGGGAGGTGAAGCCGACCGGCACGGTCGACTTGATGATGATCGTCGCCGCCGGGTTCGCCGCGATCGCGTCGGCCGCGACCGCCTCGACCGTGGAGGTGTCGAAGTAGTTGGTGACCGGGTCGTAGTCGGTCGGCGTCGCGATCACCACGAAGGAGGCGTCGCGATAGGCCTCCTTTTTGTCGAGGGTCGCGGTGAGCGACAGCTCGCGCTCGGCGAGGTACTCCTGCAGCTCGGGGTCGATGATCGGCGACTCGCGCCGGTTGACCATCGCGACCCGCTCGGCGTCGACGTCGAGCGCCCAGACGTCGTGGTGCTGGGCGAGGATGACGGCGTTGGACATGCCGACGTAGCCGGTGCCGACGACGGTGATCTTCACGGCGTCACCACCGGGCAGGGGCGCTGGGAGGTCCTCACACCGGGCTCAACGTCGCGGCCGCCGTCACGTCACGTCAGGTCCCCACGCAGGTCACTCCCATACCGACGCGATCGGCAGTCCCCACAGCCGTGGTCCGTAGCGGTGCCCCGCCGTCGCGGTGTTGAGGACGACGCCGCCCCGGAAGCGGGCGCCGGCGCGGCGCGCCAGGGCCTCGAGCCGGGCGAACTGGTGCGGCCGCAGGCTGCCGGCCGTGAGCACCTCGAGGGCGTAGAGGGTGTTGTCGGGCAGCTCGACCACGATGGCGACCTCGAGGCCGTTGCGCTCCCGCAGGTGGCTGACCCGGTGCTCGACGACGCTGGTGGTCTGCTGGCGCAGCAGCTCGGCAGCCACCATGCCCCGCAGCAGCGGCGCCAGCTGGCGGCGCCGGGAGAAGGCGAGGAGGTCTGTCGGCCCCAGCCCGGCGAGGTGGCGGGCCAGGGCCGGGTCCTCGAACGCCACCTGCGGACGTCCGATCGCCCGACGCGCGGCTGGGGACCGGCACCCGGGGATCAGGCGCACGACGCCGAGCGCGACCAGCACGTCGACGTACGGCCCGACGGTGGTGGGCGGGATCCCGGCCTCCGCGCCGATCCGCGCCTTGTTCAGCTCCGCCGCCGGGGGCCGGGCCAGGGCCGTGAGCACGGCGCGCACCCTCTCAGGGTCGGTACGACGCACCGCCCGGGCCTGCCGCGCGATCCGCCGCAGCTCGTCGTCGGTGACCTCCCGCGCCAGCGCGCCGACGTACTCCGGCACCTCCCAGGTGGTGCGGACCTCCGCGGGCACGGTGGCCCGCGAGCCCAGTCGGGCGACGAAGTCAGCGGCCACGCCCGCACTCTAGGACGACTTCCGCACGAAACTCGTCGATTTGTCTATCGGCCCCGTGGCGATGCCGGGGTGACAGGCCGTGCATGGCACCATGCAGAGCATGTCCCAGACCCACAGCGACTACCGGCTCAGCCAGCTGGACCAGCTGGAAGCCGAGTCGATCCACATCTTCCGGGAGGTGGCCGCCGAGTTCGAGAAGCCCGTGCTGATGTTCTCGGGCGGCAAGGACTCCATCGTCATGATGCGCCTGGCCGAGAAGGCGTTCTACCCGGCACGCATCCCGTTCCCGGTCCTCCAGGTCGACACCGGCTACGACTTCCCCGAGGTCCTCCAGACCCGCGACAACTGGGTCAACCGCCTCGGCGTGAAGCTCATCGTCGCCAGCGTCGAGCAGGCGATCGCCGACGGCATCGTCGTCGACGACGGCAAGACCTCGCGCAACCGCCTCCAGATCGGCACCCTGCTCAACGCCATCGAGGAGAACGGCTTCACCGCCGCCTTCGGTGGCGGTCGCCGCGACGAGGAGAAGGCACGCGCCAAGGAGCGCGTCTACTCCCACCGCGACGAGTTCGGCCAGTGGGACCCGAAGAACCAGCGTCCCGAGCTCTGGAACCTCTACAACGGCCGCCTGCACGAGGGCGAGCACATGCGGATCTTCCCGATCTCGAACTGGACCGAGCTGGACATCTGGGACTACATCGGCCGCGAGGGCATCGAGATCCCCAGCATCTACTTCTCCCACCAGCGCCGCGTCTTCCAGCGCGACGGGATGCTGCTCACCGAGAGCGAGCACAACCCGCTGCGCGACGGCGAGGTCGCTGAGGAGCGGACGGTGCGCTTTCGCACGGTCGGCGACCTGACCCTCACCGGTTGCGTGGAGAGCACCGCCAGCACCATCCAGGAGATCATCGAGGAGGTCGCCGTGGCCCGCGTGACCGAGCGCGGCGCCACCCGTGGTGACGACCGGTTCTCGGAAGCAGCCATGGAGGACCGCAAGAAGGAGGGCTACTTCTGATGGCCGGAACCAACATGGATCTCCTGCGCTTCGCGACGGCAGGCTCGGTCGACGACGGCAAGTCCACCCTCATCGGACGGCTGCTGCTCGACTCGAAGTCGATCTTCGAGGACCAGCTCGAGGCGGTCGAGGCGACCAGCGAGGCGAAGGGGTACGACTACACCGACCTCGCGCTGCTGACCGACGGCCTGCGCTCCGAGCGCGAGCAGGGCATCACGATCGACGTGGCGTACCGTTACTTCGCGACCCCGAACCGCAAGTTCATCATCGCCGACACCCCCGGGCACGTGCAGTACACCCGGAACATGGTCACCGGCGCCTCCACCGCCGACCTCGGCCTGGTGCTCGTCGACGCCCGCCAGGGCCTCACCGAGCAGTCCCGCCGGCACGCGGTGATCCTGTCGCTGCTCCGCGTCCCGCACCTGGTGCTGGCCGTGAACAAGATGGACCTC
This sequence comes from Nocardioides sp. J9, assembly GCF_007829375.1. NCBI lineage: Bacteria > Bacillati > Actinomycetota > Actinomycetes > Propionibacteriales > Nocardioidaceae > Nocardioides > Nocardioides sp. J9. The sequence continues at coordinate 76,323 of NZ_VLJQ01000099.1, forward strand.
GTCGACTACTCGCAGGAGGTCTACGACCGGATCTACGCCGAGTTCACGCAGTTCGCGACGAAGCTCAACGTCCCCGACCTCGAGGTCATCCCGATCTCGGCGCTCAAGGGCGACAACGTGGTGACCCGCTCCGAGCACATGTCGTGGTACTCCGGTCCCACGCTCATGCACCACCTCGAGCACGTCCACGTGGCCTCGGACCGCGACCTGATCGACGCGCGGTTCCCGGTGCAGTACGTCATCCGGCCGAAGTCGGACGAGTTCCACGACTACCGCGGCTACGCGGGCCAGGTCGCGGGCGGGGTCCTCAAGCCGGGCGACGAGGTCGTCGTCCTGCCCTCGGGCATGACGTCGAAGATCTCGCGGATCGACCTTTTCGACAAGGAGATCTCCGAGGCGTTCCCTCCGATGAGCGTGACGATCCACCTCGAGGACGACGTCGACGTCTCCCGCGGCGACACCATCGCGCGCGTCAAGAACGCCCCGACGCCGACGCAGGACATCGACGCGATGATCTGCTGGATGACCACCACCCCGCTGCAGCCGCGGCAGAAGCTGGCCATCAAGCACACCACCCGCACGGGCCGCGCCCTGGTGAAGGACATCCAATACCGCCTGGACGTCAACACCCTGCACCGCGACCAGGAGACCCGCGAGCTCGGCGTCAACGAGATCGGCCGCGTCACGCTGCGCACCACGGTGCCGCTGCTGGCCGACCCGTACTCGAAGAACCGCACCACCGGCTCGTTCATCCTGATCGACGAGGCGACCGGCGTCACTGTCGGTGCCGGCATGATCAACGGCTGACCCAGGCCAGCCAGGCAGCCTGCAGCCAACCGGACGGCGTCCACCCGATGGGGGTGGGCGCCGTTCGTCTTTCCTGGCGCCGCGAGCCCAGAACGCCGAAAGTACGGCGATGTGGCCCCCTCTTTCGTATGTGAGGAAGGCCACGGACGTGGCCCGAAGTTCTCCTGCGCGGCCGTTCCCTGCCGATTAGCGTTTTCGATGCACGCGATCTCGAAGGGCTTCGTGGGGAGGCACAGCGCGTGCGCATTCGGGTAGGGAACAAGCTTGTCGTCATTCACGCGCGACCAATTGCAGGTCGGAGCGCCGACACCACGCGCGCGGCGTCTTGTGGTGCTCCCAGCGAGCCTGCTGGTGCTCGACATCGCGGTGCTCGGAGCGACCGGCGTGCTCGCCCTCATCGGGCGTGAGCAGCTCGAGGTCTTCGACTCGTCCAGCGGCGTCCGCAGGCACCTGCCCCTCGTCGGGGCCCAGATCATCGCCGCCTGGATCGGCATCATCGCCCTGCTCGGCGGCTACCGCCGCGACCTCCTCGGCGCCGGCCCTGACGAGTTCAAGCGGGTCTTCAACGCCAGCATGATCACCGCGAGCGCTACGGGCGTGACCTGCTACCTGGCGAAGTACGACCTCTCCCGCGGCTTCTTCCTGCTCGCGTTCATCATCGGCCCGGTCCTGCTGCTGTGCGGCCGCCTCCTGGCCCGCCAGTCGCTCAAGCGCGCGCGGCGCCGTGGCCACCTCCAGCGTCGCGTCCTCCTCGCCGGCACCGTCGACCGCGTGGACGAGCTCAGCGGCGTGCTGAGCCGCGAGAACTGGCTCGGCTACAGCGTCGTCGGCGCCGTCACCGACATCCAGCCCAGCGACGGTGAGACCCCCGGCGGCGTGCCCGTCCTCGGCAGCACCGCCGACCTCGTCGAGATCGCCGCCGAGACAGGCGTCGAGCTCACCGTCCTCACCGGCGGCGTCGCCCCCTCCAGCCAGCACATGAAGGAGCTGGTCTGGTCGCTCGAGCAGCACAAGACCAATGTGGTCATCGCCCCGGCACTTGCTGACATCTCGGAGGAACGACTGCAGGTCCGCCCCGTCGGCGGCGTCCCCCTCATCCACGTCGACCACCCGCGCTGGGAGCGCGCGATCCGCTGGCGCAAGCGCGCCTTCGACGTCGCCGGCTCCGCGTCGCTGATCGCGCTCCTCTCCCCCGTCTTCCTGTTCGCCGCGCTCCGGATCAAGCTCCACGACGGCGGTCCGGTCCTCTACCGCCACTCCCGCATCGGTCGCGACGGCCAGCCCTTCGACTGCCTCAAGTTCCGCACGATGGTCGTCGACGCCGACGCCAAGGTGGACGCGCTGCGCCAGCAGGTGGGCCAGAACGCGCTGCTGTTCAAGGTGAAGGACGACCCGCGCATCACGAAGCCGGGCAAGTGGCTGCGCCGCTATTCGATCGACGAGCTGCCCCAGTTCTTCAACGTCCTGCGCGGCGACATGAGCCTGGTCGGCCCCCGCCCCCAGGTGCAGCGCGAGGTCGACGAGTACCAGGGCGGCATGTCCCGCCGCCTCCTCGTCCGCCCCGGCATCACCGGCCTCTGGCAGGTCTCGGGCCGCAGCAACCTCAGCGCCGAGGAAGCCATGCGCCTCGACCTCTACTACGTCGACAACTGGTCGATGCTCCAGGACGTCTCGATCCTCGCTCGGACCGTGAGGGCCGTGGTCGGCTCCGACGGCGCGTACTAGCAGCGAGGCCCTTCACCGGACAGGATCTGTCCCACTGACGTCGCTGAATCGTCGCTAATAAAGCGTTCAGCAGCGACAGATACAGTCCGCGTCTCTGCGACCCGTGGCGGCCGGCACAATGCTGTCACCATTGCAGGTTCTCGGGACGGCGCAGACACAACGACTGGCTGAGAACCCATCCCGCAATCACCGCCCTGCTCGTACCTACACCGCAAGGTCCAGCCTGGCCGGGGCGCAGCACAGCAGTGACGAACAGCAGCGCCCAACTTGTTCACCCGAGGAGCCGGCTCCGCGAACCAGGCGAGCCGGGGCAGGGGCCGCGTGCAGTTCGGTGCGCCGCGGCGCAGGAGTGACAAGGTCGCGATTGCTGTGGCCTGTTGTCCGTCCTGGAGTCAAGCTCTCAGCGATCTGGCCAGCGAAGATCCGGGGTGCCGGGCCAAACTCGTCAAGCCGTTTCGGGGCGTTGCTTGAGAAGTTCCAGCACCCGGCTGGTCGAGACTCCGTCAGACATCGGTACGAAGCGCTCGGCGTGGTGCCGTCGCCGAGCGAAGTACGCATCGCGACCGGAGAACATCTCAGACAACTCGTCGGACACCTGGCCCCAAGAATCGCAGATGGGTCCGGCAACGACGTCGTAGTACTCGTAGTAGAAGTCACCGCGCCCTTCCGTATGCAGGTACTTCTCGAGGTCCGGAGCGAAGTACACGATCGGCCGCCCCGTCACGAGGAAGTCGATAGCAACGCTGGAGTAATCAGTGACGAGGAAGTCGCAAGAAGCCAGTTCTTCCTGCAAGTCGAAGTTCCAGGAGCTGTCGTCAACGATCTCGATGTTCTTCAACCCCTGGACCGCCCCGGAATCAGCACCGTGGTAATGGTGCAACTTGACTCGCAGGGAGGCGTTGAGGCTGGTCAGCTCATCGTCAAGCCTCTCGATTCCGTCGAAGAGGTCTTCGAGGGAACCCGCACCCTCGCCGCGATGTGTCGGCAGGTAGAGACCGTGCCTCCGAGAGCCGGATCCGTGGCTGATGCCTACCGTCAGCCGATCATGGCGCGGCAATCCGGTCATGTGGACCATTCGCTCGGGGACACCGAACGCGGAGGCCATGCGTCGACGCTCCTCGAGCGAGCAAGAAAGTACTTCATGCTGCAGGTCTGATCGGACATAGGGAGCCAGTATCTGGACGAGGCGCGGCCGAGCCTTGAAGTTTGCGTCGTCCCGCATGATCCGCTTCATGGTGGGAACGCCGTGCCAGGTGTTGAGGACCCGCCGACAGGGAGCGAAGCGGTTGACATCCCGCAAGCTGGTGCACACAACGACACACTCGGATCTCGCAACCAGCCAGTAGGCCTTCACAGATGTAGACAGGTACGCCTCGGCGCCGGCGGCACGCAAACCCCTCAGCACCTCGCGGTTTCTCGTGATCCAGACGGCACGAAGGTCGCTGTCACTGCGCGCCGCCTCGAAAACGGAACGAGGGCTGTCGCTATAACGTTCGCCGAACCAGGCACCGAAGACGACCAGACCTCTTTGAGCCGGAAGCGCGCGGGCGAGCCAGTAGAGCGGAAAGTTCAGTAATGCTGCTCCCAGCAGCCCGATTCTACGCATTGCTGAGCTCCCTGAGCCGCGTCATCAAGCACCAAAGCCGTATCACCAGTACCACCAGTTCCGTGATCAAGACAGCGAACGCAACATGCAGAGCAGTCAAGGAGTCCGCAACCCACAACCCAAGAATCGCGACCACGTGCACTGCAAGACCGAACACCGCGGAGCCATTGGCGATCGAGAGCTTGTCGACGGCGCCGAGCCCCGGGTATCCGATCAGCATTGATGGCGTGGCCACGACGAACGTCACCATGAAGACCATCAAGACCGAGAAGGACGAGCGGTACTCGGGTCCATAGACCAGTTCCAGGAGTACAGGCCCCACCAGCCAGACCGCCAACGCGCCTACGAGCGTGAGCGCCGAGACACTGACAATTATCCGGCGAAGAAGCCGAAGATCTCGCGTCCTCAACATGTAGGGATAGAGCGCCTGCACCAGCGGGTTCACGAGGACCTGGCCGCCCCGGTACAGCTGCTCGGCCGAAGCAAACTTTGCGACCTGTGGAGCGCCAGCGAGGAAACCTAGGTAGATGGTCGGCCCCGTGGTGTAGCCCATCACGGCCGCCCGCGATGCGAAGTAAGGCACGGAAGTCCGCATGTGGCGCAGCACTTCGGAGATGGAAGTGCGGTGGTACCAGACTCCCTCACGACGCATGATGAGGTGCGCAACGACTGCGCCTAGGATCAGCGACACCAAGTTGGCGAGTCCGACGAGGAACAAGCTGCCGGTGGACGTCACTACCAGAACAGCGACGCCGACGAAAACCAATCGAGACGCCAACGTGTACGCAGCCACCGAGCCCATTCGCTCGAGCCCGTGAAAGAGCCACGTGGGTAGCAGACTTTGCGCTACTACCGACAACAGGTAGGTCGAGACGAATGGCAGCTGTCCACCTGCGCTGTCGGTCACGGCTACCAACGCGATAGTGGCACCCACGTACGAGCAAGCCAGCACCAACTTGCCCGTCGCGATCGAGAACCACAGCCGACCCAAACTCGCACGGTCCTGGCGCAAGACGGCCGCAGCCTTGACGCCAGACAGCATGAAGCCGAACTCGGCGATGATGTGCCCCGCGGCGACCAGGCCCGTCGCGAAGAAGTAGAGACCTACCTCGGCCTTCGGGAGTTCCCTGGCGAGCAGAGGAATGAGCAGCAGCGGAAGCAGGACGTTGGTCACCTGCATCGTGACTAGGGCCGCCGTATTCAGTGTGAGGGTCCGCTTGTCAGTCATTGGACGGGATCCTCTTTCCCGATCGCGCCGACGGCCCCAGTCGAGCCCGCGGTCCTCTGCGTCCGAGGACGCTCGCGCGCACCCTCAGTACTCCTCGACCTTCTCAGGCATGCCGTGCAAGCCACCGTCAAGGCAGCCATCAGCACAGTCATAGCAGCGAAGTTGAGGACGTAGTAGGCGAAGCCGCCGCGAACCGCGAAGGTGTAAACACCCAGCGCAATAAAGAGACGCGCAGAATCGGTCAGCACTGACTTGTTGCCGAGACCCTCAAGTCTCCTCAGCACCACGCCCACGGCGAGGATCGAGAGCAAGCCAAGGATGCTCCCGAAGGTCAGGCGAAGCTCCGCGATGGCGCCAACTGTGACAGGGGGTGCGAATCCTGAGGACCGCGGACTGATGCCAATGAGATTCGTGGATACCTCTCGCTCCAGTGTGTATCCGCTACCACCATCGAGACCGGCATACTTTCGAGTCAGGTGGTCGAAGTCGTTCGCCATCATGGGGCGGTGTCCTGCATCCGCCCAGTCGAGAACTGTCTTCGCCGGCTCTGCCGCAATGACGGTCAGCCGGTCCTGCAGCAAGGTCAACCCTGATCGGGGTTCCGCGGCATAGGTTGCGTACAGACCTGCTACGGCGACGAAGTTCAGGAAGAGGATCGCCGCGACCCACCAGTAGCGACGTCCGAGGCCGACCATCGTGATCCGACGAGCGCCGACCGCGACCAATCCGAAGATGAGGACGACCGCCACGTATGCCAGGCGGCCCTTGAACCCAGACAGCAGGGCCGGAACCACCAGGAACGTCGTGGCGAGGATCCACGTCCAGTCGGTGAGCAGGCGGACTCCCCGCACGTGGCCGTTCACCGTGGCAAGCATCCACGCGAAGATCGAGCCGAAGAGATACATCCGGCCCGGGAGGCCGAACAGCCCGGAGTTGGCGAAGTCGAAGCGCGCACGTTCGATCTGGTTACTGAGCAGCGGGATCCCGCCGACTGCGAAGTGATAGGTCGTCAGTGCCCCCGCGATCAGCACCACCAGGAGGACAGCGGACTTCGGGAGCGGCGCAGCCGGGCTGGAGTTTTCCGACCTCCCACGAGGCCCAGCGAGCGAGTAACCGAGGACGAGCAGCACCAGTGCCATCAGGTAATAAGGCAGGTGGTTTGCACTGCTCGGTCTCGTGGAGAGGTCGGCGAGACCCCAGCCGACAAACCCTAGCTGTGGCACCGCGAGTGGCACCAGACCAACCGGGACCCGGATGAGCCATACGACGCCAGCGGCGAGCAGGGCCGCTACGAGAACCACACTCATGGGCGGACGCCTGACGCGGATCCGCTCGCCAGGCCCGACAGGATGGCCCATGCTGGCCGTCCCTTTGCGCGGGCGGCCAGGACCGCCGCCGCGCATATGCGTGTGGCAAGGAGGCAAGGCAGGAACCACCGCAGCTCAGCGTGCGCACGGTAGAGGAGAACCCTGCTCCGGGTCGCGTGGTGCAACCCCACCGATGTCTTCGCGGACAACCCAGATCGCGCTCCTGCTGCGCCGCTGCCGCCGTGAGCGACTCTGATGTCATCCGTGAACCCAACGCTGATCATGAGACGCCGGGCACGAAGGACGAGATCCAGCTCCTCGCAGTACAGGAAGTACCTCTCGTCGAACCCACCGAGCCTCTGCCACGCAGACCGATCGATGATGAGGAAATGACCGCCTGGGTAGATGAAGCCCCCACGGACTCGGTCAGGGGTTCCAACAACGTGCTTCGCTCGACCTGTAGCCGGGCGCAAACGGGTCGCCACGACCGTCTTTCCGTCCTCAATCGTTTCCACGCCGACCACACCGCGGAGCTGAATGACTGAATCGACCAAGTCGCGGGTCGCAGGACCTTGCAGCTCGACGTCTGGGTTCGCAACGACGACGGTGGCGAAGTCCAGGTGCTCAACCTGTTGGTACGCGAAATTGTTGCCGGATCCATAGCCGAGATTGCCTGGCGCCGGCACGACGCTCACGTGTCCGAAACGCATGACATGCCGGTGCGCGGCCGCAGCGAGGCTGCGCAGCTCCTCGGCGTTTTCAGAGTTGTCGACGATCGAGACTGCGACCCGTTGGTCCGCCGGCAGGGTGGCGAGGAGGCGATCCACGGCTTCGTGGCTGTTGTAGTTGACGACGAGCACTGCGACGGAGAAACGACCACGCCCCGGGCCGACGGCGCTAGTCGAGGTCATCGCTGCACCCAGCTCGCAATCTCTTCCCGGAACCGCTCTGTGGAGAAGCGACCCGCTCCCTCGCGTGCATACGTCATGTCGACGTCGATGGCTCGTCGTGCTGCAGACAGGAGCGCGACCTCATCGTCAGGTTCAGCTGCGAAGCCTCCACGTAGAACGGACACGGATTCAGCGGCGCCGCCTTCTGCGTTGACCACCACCGGTGTTCCAAGCGCCATGGCCTCAACGGGCATGATTCCGAAATCTTCGACGGGCATGAATGCGAACAGCGCCGCTCGCTGATAGAGGGCGTACAGCAATTCGTCTGAAACCCTGCCGACGAAGTGAACGGGGACATCTGCGGCCGTCGCCAACGACTCCAGGTGTGGACGGTGCGGACCGTCGCCTGCGATGACGACGGGGAGGTCCAGTTGCTGACCAACGCGGATCGCCATGTCCAGGCGCTTGTAGTCCACCAGGCGGGAGGCACCGAGCACGAAGTGCTGCGGAAGCTGTTCCAGCACGCGAGTTTCGGGTCCGCGGACGCGGTCGCTCCAGCTACCCACACTTTGGAGAAGGGTCACGTCGACGGGGGGATAGACCACCGCGGCAGACACTCCCCAAGACCGCTCGATCCTCCCCGCGATGTACTTGCTGTTCGCGAGGTACTGAACCCGTTCGTCGGTCGCACGTCGGTCCGACCGCCTCAATGGAACAGAGCCCAGCCGTGCCATCAGCCCCCGGCCGCGCTGTTCGACCTCAGGCGCCCACACATACCTTGCGGGTGTGTGGACGTAGGAGTACGCACGCCGTCCCTCGCGCGCTGCTCGAGCAGCCAGCTGGTGGCTGAAGGCGTGGGACGACGTCAGCACGACCTCGTAGGAGGACAGCTCCACTTCGGACCAAGCCCATGGCATGAACGGCAGAGCCAAGGCCTTGTTTCGACGCAGTGCCGTCTTCGCGAGACGGGACTCGGCAACCGGGCGACCGATTCGCGTGGGTGCGTCGTTCCAAAGACACAGTGCGTCGGCTTCCGGGAACGTAGCCAGCAGCTCCTCGAAGACCTGCTCCGAACCCCCCGTAGGCGCCACCCATTCGTGAGCCACGAGCATGGCTTGAGGCGTCACGCCTTCTCCTCATGGGGCGCGTAGCCGTAGCCATAGCCGTAGCCATAGCCATAGGACTTGCCCTTGACCGGGACCTTGTTGAGCACGAGGCCGGCGACCGGGGCGTCCACCTGCTCGAGGCGGTCGATCGAGAGGCGGACCTGGTCGCGGGTGACGCGGGCGTGGCTGAGCACGACGATCGCGCCGTCGGACTTGGCGGCGAGGAGCGCCGAGTCGGTGACGGGGAGCAGGGGCGGGGCGTCGAGGATGACGACGTCGTAGTCCGCACGGGCCTGGGCGAGGAAGTCGTCCATCGCTCGCGACTGGATGAGCTCGGCCGGGTTGGGCGGCACGGAGCCGGCGGCGACGAACTCGAGGCCGGACTCCTCGTGCTGCTGGGTGACGTCGGCGAGGTCGGCCTTGCCGACCAGGACGGTCGTGACGCCCACGGCCTCGTCGAGGCCGAGGCGCTTGGCGGCCATCGGGCGGCGCAGGTCGGCCTCGACCAGCAGGGTGCGGGCGCCGCCCTGGGCCAGGCTGATGGCGAGGTTCAGCGCGGTGGACGTCTTGCCCTCGCCCGGCACGGCCGAGGTGACGACGAAGACCTTGTGCTCGCTGTCGACGTCGACGAACTGCAGGTTCGTGCGCAGCACGCGGAAGGACTCCGCGCGCGGCGAGTGCGACGGGAGCTGGGTCAGCAGCGGCGTCTTCTCCGTGGCGGAGTCGAAGACGATCGTGCCCAGCGTGGGCGCGTCGGTGATCTCCGCGACGTCCTCCGACGACTTGATCCGGGTGTCGAGCAGCTCGCGCAGGACGGCGAGGCCGAGGCCGACGAGCAGGCCGAGCACCACACCGAGGCCCACGTTGCGCTTGGGCTGCGGGGAGACGGCGGAGTCGGAGTACGACGCGTTGTCGACGATGGTCGCCTTGATCGGGGCGTTCGTGGCGCCGGCCTGGGTCTCCAGCTCCCGCACGAGGTCGCTGAGCTGCTCGGCGTACGACTGCGCGATCAGCTGGGCGCGGCTGGCGTCGGTGTCGGTGACGGTGATCTCGAGGTTGACGGTGTCGAGGACCGCACGGGCCTCCACCTTCTCCGCCATCTCCTCGGGCTTGGCGTCGATCTCTGTGTCGGTGATGACGCGCTTGGCGAGCTCACGGCTGGTGATGAGGTCGGCGTAGGACTTCACGCGCTGCGCGGAGAACTGGCTCCCCTGCAGCAGCTGCGCCTGGTCGATCTGCGACGTCGTCACGAAGAGACGCGCGGTCGACGCGTACTGCGGCGTCTGCAGTGCCGTCACCCCGGCCGCCGCGGCTGCGGCGAGCACGACGACGACCAGGATCGAGATCCATCGTCGCCGGACGATCCGGATGTAGTCATGCAGCTCCACAGCTGCTCCTCCCCCTTGTTGCTCCCTCGAACACGCGGACACTCCTAGTCCGCGCGCCGGCAGGCTGTCGCCAGCACTTCCCGGCTGTTGCGCTTCTCGATCGTCGGAGTGACGGCCACGACGGCGTCGCCGGTCTGGCCCGCGCCACTCTTCATCGTCCAGGCCAGGTCGACGGTCTGCCCCGGGTCCAGCTGGACGTAGGTCATCCCCACGGGGCGCCCGTCCTGGTCCGCGCGGATCAGGTCCATCGGCTCACCGTTGAACTCGAGCTGGCCCACGGTACCTCCGACCGGGCCGAAGACCCGCACCGTCACGACCTGGCTGCCGGGGTCGACGCCGTAGTCCCCGCCGCCGGTGATGTACGCCGGCAGCGTGGCCGCGTCGGCGGGCGCGATCGAGCGCAGCCGGGCCTTGGCGCTGAACGACTGCACGCCGTCCACGCAGGAGACCGGGACCACGTCGACGTCGTAGCGCAGGTAGTAGGACATCTTCGCGCCCGTGGTGTCGTTCAGGGTCACCTCGACCTGCGGGCTGGTGACGTCGGCATCGGTCACCAGCTCGCCCGCGATCGCCGTGCCGTCGAGCGCGGCCCGGACGTCGTCGTCGTAGGACGTCACGAACACCCGGCGCTCGTCGACGCCGCGGGCCAGGGCCCGCAGCATCGCCGCGGGATCGCCCACCCCTCTGGTGAACCGCGCGAAGGTCTCCCCGGCCACCTCGGCGAAGAAGGCGTCCTGTGCGGCCGGCTCGGGCAGGCGGACGTAGGACTCGTGGAGCAGCTCGTCGACGAGGTTGTCGCCGGTCAGCTCGACGCCGTCCACGGTGATCGGGCCGGTGGCCTCCAGCAGGTAGGAGATCGCGACTGCGTCGACCATGACGACGCCGTCGACGGGACGCATCGGGTACTCCTGCTGCCAGCGGGCGACCATCAGGTCGGCGGCGCGGGGCACGTCCGGCGTCATGTTGGCGTCGACGAAGTAGCGGCCGAGGTAGTCGTCGTAGAGCTCGACCTCGGCGTCGGTGAGCGGCAGCACCGACGTCGGTGTCCTGCCGAGCGCGCTGCCCGCCACGTGGTGGGTGAGCGCGATCCGGCCGTCCTCCGCCTCGAGGTAGGACACCGCGCCGGGCAGGCCACCCGTGGCGCGCACCTCGGCGTTGTTCTGAAAGACCAGCAGGTGCCGCCGCTTGCCGTCGCCGCCGAGCATGGTCGGCAGGACGTCGGTGGCGATCCGCGCGGAGCGCAGGCCACGGGCCGCGGAGTCGACGCGGCCGCGGAAGTCGGTGAAGCGGGTGTGCAGGCCGCTGGCGTCGACGTCCTGCAGGCGCTCGTCGGCGCGGGCGAAGGCGGCCTCGGCCTGGCTCACGGGACCGGAGAGCTCGCCGACCACGGCGAGGTCGGCGCCACCGTCGCGGGGCAGCAGCTCGTCGACGCGCTCGGAGACCGTGGCGAGCGGCTCGATGCCGTCGGCGGCGAGGTCGTCGAGGACGTCGCTGACCAGCTCGATGCCGGCGGCGTCGTCGCCGAACCACGGCACCTTGGTCAGCAGGGCCCAGGTCGGTCCCGATGTGCGGTCAGCGGCGGCGCTGCTCGCGTCGCGCAGGGCGTCGAGCTCGTCGCGCAACGTCTCGGGGTCGCGCTCCTCGACGGCCGTCTGGACCGCCTCGGCATGGCGTACGGCGTCGTCCAGGTCGTCCTGCACCTGCCACGCGGTGTACGCGCACCACGCTCCGGCCAGCACCACGACGACACCGACCGCCGCGAGGACCCAACGGTTCCTCGAGCTCACCCCAACCCCCCAAGAAAGGCACTACACACCAACAGACGACGACGTGGGCGGTCGCGGACGCGCCCTGCTGCCACGTGTCGGAACGTGGCTGAGGACCCCGGGCGGGCCCGGGGTCCTCAGCCGAGAATCACGATCGGGTCGAGAACGACCCGAGCTGCACGACTGACGTCGTCAGCGAACGACGGCGCGGTGGTTGAACGAGCGGGTGACGAACTTGCCCTTGCCCGTGAACTTGACCGAGCAGTTGTAGACGCCCTTGCGCGCGATCTTCGGGGCCGGGACGACACCGTTCTTCACGTGGCCCGAGGCCTTGAAGACCTTCTTGCCGTTCAGCGAGACGCAGCGGACCTGGCCCCAGCCGACCGGGCGGGCGTTGCCGCTCTTGGCCTTGACCCGGATGGAGGGCTTGGCGTTCTTCTTGATGGTGCTCTTCGCCTTCACCTGGACGACCTTGACGTCCGGCACGTACGCCTCGGCGGCTCCAGCCCCGAGTCCGAAGGTCACCATGGCGGCCGCGATGAGGCCGACAACGATCTGCTTCATGTGAGTTTGACTCTCCCCAACGTTTGATTGGTGCCAGTCGCACCGCGGTCCGGTACGACTTCCGGGACAGTCAACACGAGCTCCGCCGGGCGGTCCGGCGGTTCGGGGATCATGAGTGATACCTCACACCCCGGCCCCTCGAACGGGGGTAGGAACCCCCCGTAGAACCGGGACTTTGGGCCCCGGATGGAATGTCCGACCGGTCAGCGCGAGGGCCGGAAGTGCAAGCCGACCTCGGGGTCGACCACGACCTCCTGGGCGGCCGGCAGGCCGTCGACGACCAGCGGGGCCGCGACGTCGGTGTTGCGCTTGAGCACGGCGAGCGCGATCGGTCCGAGCTCGTGGTGGCGGGCCGAGGAACCCACGAAGCCGACCGCACGACCGCCGTCGGCCGGGAGCACCTCTGCACCGGCCGTCGGGAGCCGGTTCTCCGAGCCGTCGAGGTGGAGCAGGGTGAGCCGCCGCGGCGGCCGGCCGAGGTTGTGCACCCGGGCGACCGTCTCCTGCCCGCGGTAGCAGCCCTTGTCCATGTGCACCGCCGCCCAGCCCGGCGCCTGCTCCGCGTCCAGCCAGCCGACCTCGTTGGGGATGGTGCGCGCGTCGGTGTCGATGCCGAAGCGGGGCTCGCCGCGGGCGATGCGCAGCGCCTCGAAGGCCCACAGCCCGGCCGCGGGACCGGCCGCCTCGGCGTACGCCGTCAGCCGCTCGCGCGGGACGAGGTCGTAGCGACCGGGACGCCACGCCACCGCGGTCTCGGCGGTGACGTCGGTGACCTCGACGCGCATCATGAAGATCATCCGCTCGAGGAACTCGATGAGCGCAGCGGCACGGCCCGGCTCAGTGTGCGCGGTGAACGCCTCGCCGTCGTCGACGCCGGTGAACGCGTGCTCGACGTGGCCCTGCGGGCTCAGCACGAGCGCGGACACCCAGCGGCCGGGCTCGAGGCCCTCGAAGAACTGGGTGGTCAGGGAGTGCAGCCAGGTCAGCCGGTCCGGGCCGGTGACGCGCAGGACGTCACGGTGCGAGAGGTCGACGAACCCCTCGCCGGCCTCGAGGGCGCGCTGCTCGCCGAAGAGGCTGCCGTAGTGGGCAGCCACCGGGGCGTCGACGCCGTCGCCGGCGACCGCCCCCGGGAGGGCGAGGAGCGGGCTGGGCTGGGCGTTCTCGGTCATGTCAGGTCCCGGTAGTGCTCGAGGAGGCGGGTCAGGGTGGTCAGCGCCCCCTGCATCTCCTCGATGTGGACGGGGTCCAGGGTGCGGAGCATCTCCTTGATCTCCGTGCTCGACACCCCCGAGGTCCGAGGCAGGTAGCGCACTTCACAAACGTCGGAGAGGTCGTCGAACTTCCCGGTCCAGTCGTCGCCCATGACGAAGAGGTCGACACCGTGCTCCACGATGTCGGACCGCTTCTGGTCCCAGGACCGTTCGGGCAGGACCAGGTCGACGCCCTTGATCGACTCGACGATGGCCGCGCGGTCGTCGTACGACACCACCGACTTCTTGCCCTTGCCGGCGTTGAACTCGTCGGTGGAGACCCCGACGATCAGCCGGTCGCCCATCGCGGCCAGGCGCTGGATGAGCCGCAGGTGGCCGATGTGGAACAGGTCGAAGGTCCCGTAGGTCAGCACGGTCGTCATGACGCCCCTCCTTGGCAGTCGGCGCATTGGCCGAAGACGGTCAGGTGCCCCAGGTCCGGCTCGAAGCCCCGGGCCCGGAGGGTCTCGACGAGCGGGTCCGCCTCCGCGGTGTCGATCGAGGTGATGCTGTGGCAGCCCCGGCAGACGAGGTGGAAGTGCTCGTGGCCCCGCACGGAGTGGTACGTCGGGGCGCGGTCCGAGAAGTGGGCGTGGTGCACCAGCCCGAGCTCCTCCAGCACCTCCAGGGTGCGGTAGACGGTGGAGGCGTTGACGGTGCTCGCGGTCTCCTGGACCTTCGCCAGGACCTCGTCGGGCGTGGCGTGGCCGAGCTCGTCGACGGCGGCGAGGATCAGCTCACGCTGGGGCGTGAGCCGGTAGCCGCGGTCCCGGAGCGCGGCTCGCCAGTCGACGGTGTCGGATCGGTCAGGCACGCCTCAGCCTCGCCCACAGGTGCGGTTGCAGCGGTTGGCCCATCGCGGCCATGTCGAAGGCGTAGAGCAGGTCGCCCTCCACGTTGCCGTAGAGGCGCTTGCCGGCGGCGTACTCCTTCGCGGTCTCGGTGCGGGCCACGGCGTCGGTCGTCCACTCGAACTTGCCGTCGGCGGCCTCGCCGTGCCAGATCTCCGCCATGCCCGTGTTGTGGGTCAGCAGGATCTCGAACTTGCCGTCACCGACGGCGCGGATGAAGCCGGTCTCGATGGCGGCGTCGCGGACCTTCTCGCCCTTGTCGTCGATGATCCAGGCGCGCGCCATGTAGTGGAAGAACGGCCGGCCGTCGTGGGTGAAGATCAGCTCCTGGCCGAACTGGAACGACTCGATCGTCGGGTAGTCGCCGTGGCCGTTGCCCCGCCAGGTGCCGAGCATCCAGGCGATGGGACCGCAGTCGGGGTGCAGGTTGTCGGGGAGTTCGAAGGCCACGACGGGCCATTCTAGGCTGCTTCCCATGGCGCGCTCACTCGTCGTGAAGGTCACCTGCGGCACCGACGCGCCCGAGCGGTGCAACCAGGGGTTCACCGTGGCCGCCACGGCGGCCGCCCCCGGGGTGCCCGTGTCGCTCTGGCTGACCGGCGAGGCGGCGTGGCTCGCCGTGCCCGGCCGGGCCGCCGAGCTCGACCTGCCGCTGGCCACTCCCCTGCCCGACCTGCTGGACACCGTGCTCGCCTCCGGCACGGTCACCGTGTGCGGCCAGTGCGCCGCGCGTCGCTCGCTGGGCGTCGACGACCTCGTCCCCGGCGCCCGGATCGCCGGGGCGCCGGTCTTCGTCGAGGAGGCGCTGGCCGAGGGGGCCCAGGCGCTCGTCTACTGAGACGCCCCTGGGCGAGCGGCGGCCGTCGGTCGAAATCTTTGGACGCCTCACGAAAATTTACGGGACCGACCTCCACGCACGGGTCGCGCGGCTTAGGGTGTGCTCACACCGCCGTGCACCCCCCTTCTCCTACGCCACGGTGGTCCGGAGGCTCCTACGGCGATGTCCGTCACCGCATGTCCAGCCTGTGCGTCGGCATGGCTGAAGTCCTACCCCGTGTCGCGTCGGACGGGGCGCAGCAACTTCCGCTGCCGCTCCTGCGGCCTGGTCGGCTGGTCCGAGCGCGCCGAGCTGGTGCTGCCCGACACGGTGAGCCTCGACGAGATCAGCGTCGAGGACCGCGCCGCCTGGGTCGCCCTGAAGCGCAACCACGCGGCGGAGGCCGCGCAGGCCGAGGTGCTCGACGAGCTGGCCGCCCGCCTCGACGGCGGCCCGCAGGACCGCCTCCTCTACGACATCGGCACGGGTGACGCCCAGTTCCTCGCGGTCGCGCGCGAGCGCGGCTTCCGGGTGCGCGGCAACGACCTGATGGAGGCCAACGTCGCGCTCGCGAAGCGCTCGTACGACGTCGAGGTCGACCTCGGCGACCTCTCCACCCTGGACGTGCCGGAGCAGGACGCGGTCACGATGTGGTGCGTGCTGGCCCACGTCGCCGAGCCGGAGGCGCTGCTGCAGAGCTCGTTCGACGTGCTCAAGCCGGGCGGCACGCTCTTCCTGCAGACGCCGCGCCGCTCGAAGGTCGACACCGCCGCGCTCGCGGTGACCGCCGCCGCCCGTGGCCGGATGTCGCGCTGGGTCGACCGCCGGATCGCCCCGCACCACTGGCACCTGCACACCGCCGAGAGCATGACGGCTGCCCTGCGCGCCGTCGGGTTCGTCGACGTCGAGGTCATCCCGCGGGCCCGCTACTCGCTGAACTCCGGTGCCTACCTGGCGTCGATGGGCGTCCCCGCCCGCGCCGCCGGGGCGGTCGGCCGGGCGACCGACCGGTTCATCGACCGGGGATGGGCGCCGCGCATCGTGCTCGAGGCCTACGCCCGCAAGCCCGGGAAGCTGGCCCCGGCGGCCGCAGCCCCGGCGAGCGAGCAGCGTCCGGTCGACGAGGCCGCAGGCGACGTGGCCAAGCCCGGGGGCCTGGCCGCCGCCGGCTGAACGCCCGGCAGGATGGGCGCATGCGCGCCGTCCTGCAACGTGTCACCTCGGCCTCGGTCGTCGTGGAGGGTGCCGTCGTCGGCGCCATCAGCGACCCCGGCCTGCTGGTCTACCTCGGCGTCACCCACGACGACGGGCCGGACGAGGTGGCGTGGATGGCCCGCAAGATCCGCGACCTGCGCATCCTGCGCGACGAGCGGTCGGTCGCAGAGGAGGGCGCACCGGTACTCGTCGTCTCGCAATTCACGCTGTACGGCGAGGCGCGCAAGGGTCGCCGCCCGTCGTGGACCGCGGCGGCGCCGGGACCGGTGAGCGAGCCGCTCTACGAGGCGGTGTGCGCCGCGCTCGAGGAGGCCGGGACGCACGTCGAGCGCGGGGTCTTCGGCGCGATGATGGAGGTCTCCTCGGTCAACGACGGCCCGTTCACCGTGCTGCTCGAGTCACCCTGACCGCTCTGGCGGCCCTGGCTGCTCTGGCGGCGCTCTCGGCTCTGGCGGCTCAGCCGCGCGCCGGGCGCAGGCGCAGCCCGAGCAGGTACATCTCGCAGCCCAGGCAGAACGCGAAGGCGGCATTGAGGAAGGCCGCGACGATCGCGAACCCGGCGAACACCTGGCCGAGCAGCACCGCGCCGGTCGCGAAGCCGAGCGTGGCGACGACGGCGAAGACCAGCCCGACGGCCTGGGCGAACCGCGGCGGCGCCGGGTCCTCGAGCTCGGCCGGCGGCGTGAGCCGCGGGCGGACGAGCGAGCGGAAGACCAGCCCGGTCGGCGTCTTCTGCACGCCGAGGCCGGCGCCGATCGCGAAGAACACCGCCTGGATGCCGGTGAGCACGGCCGCCACGGCGGGCTGGGCGTCGGACAGCAGCAGCGCCACCGCGAAGATCACGAAGGTGACGGCGGCGGTGAACCGCGGCCCGCGGGGGTCGATGCCGGACTGCTGGCTCATCGTGACTCCTCGGTGAGGGGCAGGGCCGCGAGCACCTGCTCGCGGCGCGGTGCACCGGCGGCGCGGGTGACCTCACGGCCGGCGCGGTCGAGCACCAGGGTGGTGGGGGTACGACGGACGTCGAGCTCGCGGACCAGCGCGAGGTGCTGCTCGGCGTCGACCTCGACGTGGGCGATGCCGTCGTGCCGCTCGGCGACGTCGGCGAGCACCACGCGGGTGGTGCGGCAGGGCGCGCAGAAGGCGCTGGAGAACTGGACCAGCGTCGCCCGCTCCCCCAGCTCGGCGTGCGGGACGGAGGCGCTGAGCCGCTCCCAGGCGGAGGGCTCGTGCGGCACGTCCTCGGCGACCGCCGGCGCGGGGGCGGGTCCGGTGCCGGGCTCGCCCGCTGCGTGCGTCCGGGCGTGGCCGGCGAAGCGGCCGTCGACCCGGCGCCGGTGCAGGCCGAACCCGGCCGCGGCGACCACGGCCAGGACGAGGATGACGATCCCTGGGCTCACAGCTGTCCTCCAACGCCGACGGCGGCTCCCGGATTCCGGGAGCCGCCGCCGTCGTACGTCACAGGCCTCAGATGGCGATGAGGACCTCGGCGACCGAGCCGGTCTGCGCCTGGACGGCGCGGTCGACCGGGTCGGCCTTGGGGGCGAGGGTGCGCAGCGTCCACTTGCCGTTGCCGGCGAAGAAGCGGAAGTGCCCGGTGGCCGAGGTGGGGACCTCGGCGGTGAACTCGCCGCTGGCGTCGAGCAGGCGGACGTAGGCGCCGGAGACCGGCGTCGCGTCGTCGCCGGCACCACGCACGACCTGGCCCTGGATCACGGCCTCCTTGGTCACGTTGATGCCCTCAGTGGAGAGGCCACCGACCGTCGCGCCGCACATCAGGCGTCACCCGGCTCGTCACCGAGCGCGATCGGGACGCCGACGAGGGAGCCGTACTCGGTCCACGAACCGTCGTAGTTCTTGACGTTCTTCTTGCCGAGGATCTCCTGCAGCACGAACCAGGTCAGCGAGGAGCGCTCGCCGATGCGGCACAGGGCGATGGTGTCCTTGCCCTCGTCGAAGCCGACCTCGTCGTAGAGCGCCTTGAGCTCGTCGTCGGACTTGAAGGTGCCGTCGTCGTTGCAGTTCTTGCTCCACGGCACGTTGACCGAGGTGGGGATGTGGCCCGCGCGCTGCGACTGCTCCTGCGGCAGGTGGGCCGGGGCGAGCAGGCGGCCGGCGTACTCGTCGGGGCTGCGCACGTCGACCAGGTTCTGCGAACCGATCGCGGCGACGACCTCGTCGCGGAACGCGCGGATGGAGCGGTCCTGCTCCTGCGCGGTGTAGGTGGTCGCGGCGCGCTGCGGCAGTTCGTCGGTCAGCTCGCGGCTGTCCAGCTCCCACTTCTTGCGGCCGCCGTCCATGAGCTTGACGTCCTGGTGGCCGTAGAGCTTGAAGTACCAGTAGGCGTACGCGGCGAACCAGTTGTTGTTGCCGCCGTAGAGCACGACGGTGTCGTCGTTGGAGACACCGCGCTCGGACAGGAGCGCCTCGAACTGCTCCTTGTTCACGAAGTCGCGACGGACCTGGTCCTGCAAGTCGGTGGTCCAGTCGAGCTTGATCGCGTTGCGGATGTGGCCCTTGTCGTAGGCCGAGGTGTCCTCGTCGACCTCGATGACGACCACCTTGGGGTTGTCGAGGTTGTCCTCGACCCACTGGACGGAGACGAGCGAGTTCTCGCGGCTCATGGTGTTCCTAACTGGGATTGCGCGGTTGATGGCGGTGCGGATACGAGCGGTGCTGCTGGGCAGCGCGGCGGCGCACAGGACGCAGGGGCCCGGGGCGCAGGAGCGCCGGGAGGAGACGGGGAGGTGGCAGGCAGACGCCGCCGGTTCAGAAACCCGTCAGCAGGGTCGACACAGCGCCGAGCTGACGCGGCAGTTGTCCACCGCGCGCCGCTTGGTCAGCAGCAGAGTCGTCGACATGTGGAAGAGAGTAGGCGGCTTTACCGCGCTCGCCCTAATCGAGTATCGGATGATGAGACGGGTGTCCGTGATGTGAGATCGCTCGTGGTTGGTGGGCGTGGGATCGCCGCTTCAGCGGTGATACCGGTGGTTCCTGACCGTTGCAATGGCCAGGAAGCGAGGGGAACGGTCAGGAAGTACGGGTGCCTCGATCACGGTGGTCACAGTGGTCACACGCGCCCCGGGATTCACCGCTTCGGCGGTGATTCCCGAACTTATTGGCCGCTGCAACAGTCAACAAGCCCCAGAACCGGCCACGAAGTACGACGCTCGCCCACCCCGAGGGCCCGCCCGCCCCACCAGCCCCGGGATTCACCGCTTCGGCGGCGATTCCCGAACTTGTCGGCCGCTGCAACAGCCAACAAGTCCCAGAACCGGCCACCAGGTACACGCGTACCCGACCCAACCGGCCACCCGCCCCCGCCCCCGCGGCGCTCACCGCACGGCGCAGGAGGTCGGCACGGTGGTGTTGGGGCTGCCCGGGAAGGCGCCGGGGGTGACCGACAGGCGGGCGTCGGCGGTCTGGTCGGGGCCGCTGCGCATCACGAACTCCACCGAGTGGCGCGACTGGGGCTCCAGCTCGATGCCGATCCGGACCAGGCCGCGGCCGGCGAGCCGCTCGACGACCGGGTTCGCCAGGCGCTGGCCGTCGATGGAGAGCTCCTCGACGTCGCCGCCGACCGGTGAGGTCACGTAGACGACGAGCAGCTGGTCGCCCGGTTCGACGCGCAGGCCCGGGTAGCCCTCCCCCGTGATCGCCGGGGGCAGGGAGCGGGCGTCGGGCGGGGTGTCGCTGTGGAAGTCGATCGAGCCGGAGATGACCTGCTCGTCGTCGACGCAGGAGCGGGAGATGATCCGGGCGTCGTAGCGCAGGTAGTACTGCATCTTCGTCGGGCCGCCGTCGTTGATGAAGACGCCGACCTCGGGCACGTGGCTGGCCCGGTCGGAGAACTCCCCGGCGATCATCGTGCCGGCGATCTCATCCTGCGTCTCCGACTCGAAGGCCGCCATCCGGATCCGGCCCTCCTGCACCGCGGTCACCAGGCCGCGGATCGCCTCGGCAGAGCTGCCGCGGCCGGCGGCGAAGGCGTCGAAGACCGCCTCGGCGACGGCCTGCTGGTAGTCGCTGTGGATCGAGCGGTCGTCGGTGAGGCGGTAGATCTCGTTCTCCACCGCCCAGACCACGTTGCCGGCGTCGACCGGGCGGAAGCCGGGGACGTCGACGGGGCCGGTGCCGCGCAGCAGGTACGACACGGCGACCGGGTCGATGAAGAACATGCCGTCGAGGCTGCCGCCGATCTCGCGCTCCCAGCGGGCGCGGATGATCTCGGCGGAGCGCTGGAAGTCCGGGGTCAGCGTCGCGTCAACGGCGGCGCGCCCGAGGATCCGCCCGAAGATGCGCCGCTCCTCGGCGGTCAGGCGGACGACGGGGTCGGTGTTGCGCCCGATCTCGGACATGTCGGACTGCTCGACGATGTCGACGCGCCCGTCGCGCATCCGCACCAGCGACAGCGCGCCCGGCAGGCCGCCGCCGCTGCGCAGCTCCGCGTTGTTCTGCATCACCAGCAGGTAGTGCCGGTCGCGGTCGGCGCCCATCATCCGGGGGATGATCCGCGCGGCGCGGTACGTCGACCCGAGGGTCTCGCGGGCGTCGGTGACCAGCGTGCGGAGCCGGTCGAGCTGGTTGCGCACCGGGCCGACGTAGTCGTCGGGGTCGAGCTCGGCCAGCCGGTCGGCGGCGGCGTCGAAGGCCGCCTCGCTCTCCCGGGCCGGCTCGACCATCGCGGCGATCTGCTCGACGGGGAACCGGCCGGCGTCGGGCTGGAAGGTCTCTGCGGTCACGAGGTCGGCGGCGTCGGCGATCGGGCCGAGGCCGTCCTCGCCGATGTCGTCGAGCACCTCGGCGACCGTGGCGATGCCCTCGGCGTCGTCGCCGAGCACGGGCAGCGCCTCGAGGACGGCCCAGGTCGGGCCGGAGGTGCGGTCGTGGGCGGAGCCGGCGGCGTCGCGGTACTCCGCCATCGCCTTGCGAGCGCCCTCGGCGTCGGCGCGGACCAGCGCGGCGCGCATGATCGTCGCGCTGTCGCGCACGCGCGACAGGTCGTGGTTGGCCGCCCAGACCACCCAGGCGGCCCACGCGACGGCGAGCGCGGCGACCGCGCCGACCGCTGCGAGGACGAGGACGCGGGGCTGCTCCTGCCGGAGCCGGCGCAGGCGGCGGACGAGTCGTCGCGTGGGGGTGGACCGTCGCCGCCGGCGCACCCGCTCGTCGGCGGATCCCTCGGTCACCTCGACACGCCCCCAGGGCTGTTGTGGTGGTCACTCACCGGAAGCCGCCTGCTGTTGACTAGGATCACCTCACTTGTCCGTGGCACACGGTACCGACAGCAAGGGTTGGGTCTTGGACTTCAAGCAGTTTCTGGTCGTGCTGCGGCGTCGCTGGCTGACTGTGGTGCTCCTGTTGGCGCTCGCACTCGGCGTCGCCGCGGGGATCACGTTCACCCGTACGCCGATGTACGAGTCGAAGGCACGCGTGCTGCTCACCGTCGACGTGCGCGACGCGAGCGACTCCTACTCGACCTACTTCACGGTGACCCAGCGCGCCGCGACCTACGCCAAGGTCGCGAAGAGCACCGAGCTGGCGGAGCGGATCATCGACCAGCTTGCCCTCGAGACGACGCCCGAGAAGCTGGCGGACCGGATCAGCGCCGAGGTCGTCGAGGCCACCTCGCTCATCGAGCTGAAGGTCAAGGACGAGGACCCCCGCGAGGCGCAGAAGATCGCCAGCGTCACCACGGAGCAGTACACCGACTTCATCCAGACGCTCGAGCAGCTGACCGGCGGCGAGACCACGGTCCAGCTCAAGCAGACCGACCAGCCCACGTACAACCCCGACAAGGTCAGCCCGCGCACGCTGCTGAACTTCATCATCGCAGCGCTCATCGGCCTCCTGCTCGGCGTCGGCCTCGCGGTCGCCCGCGAGCTGCTCGACCGCACCATCCGTACGGCGGACCACGTCGCCGAGCTCACCGAGTCGCCGGTCCTGGCCAGCATCGGCTTCGACGGCGACATCCGCTCGGCGCCGCTGCTCACCGACCTGGGCGGGTTCGCGGCGCGCACCGAGGCGTTCCGCCTGCTGCGCACGAACCTGCAGTTCATCGACCTCGACCACCAGCCGCGCTGCCTGGTCATCAGCAGCGCCGTGCCGGGCGAGGGCAAGACGATGACGTCGACGAACCTCGCCGTCGCGCTGGCCCAGACCGGCCGCAACACGCTGATCATCGATGCCGACCTCCGCCGCCCGCGGGTGGCGAGCACGCTCGGCCTCGACCCGGCGATCGGCCTGACGACCGCGCTGGTCGGCAAGACCGAGATCCACGACGCGATCCAGGTCCACGAGGCCAGCGGCCTGCACGTGCTGGCCAGCGGCGCGAAGCCGCCGAACCCGACCGAGATCCTGCAGTCGAAGATCACCCACGACCTGATCCGTCGCCTGCGCTCGTCGTACGACATGGTCATCATCGACGCCCCGCCGCTGCTGCCGGTCGCCGACGCGTCGGTGCTGGCGAAGCTGGCTGACGGCGTGATCGTCGTCGTGCGGCACGCCAAGACGACCAAGGACCAGGTCAACGAGGCGATCAACCGCCTCAACCAGGTCGGCGCCCGCCTGTACGGCGTGGTCGTCAACATGGTCGCCAAGCGCGCCGTCGGCTCGTACTACTACTACTACTACGAGGAGACCGCGCCGACCGGCCGCGGCAAGGCGAGCGCGTCGTCGGGCGGCCGCCGCCGCGCCTGAACGAGCGCACGAAAATCCCCTGCCCACGGCCGTGGGCGCAGCCTCGAACGGGGCCGGATGGAACGTGTTCCGGGAATCTTCACCGGAGCCGCCTCCGGCCCCGTTTCTGCTGCTATCTTCGCCCGGTGACGACGACCCCCGACGAGCTTCGTGAGCTCTACCTCGACCTGATGAAGCGCACCCTGACGGGCGCCCTGATGGAGGACAACGACTCCATCCTCGGCGGGGTCCGCACCGCAGGCTCGCCCTCGATGAAGAAGCGGCTCGCCAACGCGGCCGGCACCGCTGCGCAGAAGTTCGGCTTCGAGATCGCCTACAAGAAGCCCTACGACCCGGCGCTGCGCGAGACCGGCAGCGACTGGCCGTCGCGCTCGGAGTCGATGATCGGCCTCAAGCGGATGCAGAACATCCAGGACGCGATCGCGACCATCATCGAGGAGGACGTCCCCGGTGACCTGATCGAGACCGGCGTGTGGCGCGGCGGCGCGTGCATCTTCATGCGCGCCAACCTCAAGGCGTGGGGCGACACCAAGCGCACCGTGTGGCTCGCCGACTCCTTCCAGGGCCTGCCCGCCCCCAACGTCAAGGACTTCCCGGCCGACGCCGGCGACACCTTCTACCTGCAGACCGGCCTCTCGGTCGGCGAGGCCGCCGTCCGCCACAACTTCGAGCGCTACGGCCTGCTCGACGACCAGGTGAAGTTCCTGGTCGGCTGGTTCAAGGACACCCTGCCCACCGCCCCGGCGGAGAAGTACGCGCTGATCCGCCTCGACGGCGACCTCTACGAGTCGACCATCCAGGCCCTCGACGCGCTCTACCCGAAGCTGTCGCCGGGCGGGTTCTGCATCATCGACGACTACGGCACGCTGCCCGACCAGGCCGGCCGGGCCGTGCACGACTACCGCGAGCAGCACGGCATCACCGACGAGATCATCGACATCGACGGCAACGGCGCCTACTGGCGCAAGTCCTGACCGAAGGGACCGACGTGCCTGCCCTCCGCAGCGCCTCCCACCTCAGCAAGCGCATCCGGCAGACGCCCGGACTGTTCCGCAACTTCCCGACGGTCTTCTGGGACCTCGGCACGCAGCGGACCCGGTTCGCGCGCGACGAGATGACGCTGCGCCTGCGCAACGGCTTCCAGGTGACGATCCCGAACGCGGACGGCGCGCGCTACCCGATCTACGAGATCTTCGCCGACGACGCCTACGGGATGGCCGAGCTGACCCGTGGCCTCTCCCCCGACGCCGCGGTGCTCGACATCGGTGGGCAGGTGGGCTGCTTCGCGCTCGCGGTCGCCGACCAGCTGCCCCGCGCGACGGTGCACGTCTACGAGGCGTCGCCGACCAGTGCGTCGTACGCCGAGCGCAACGTGCGCGACAACGGCCTCGCCCAGCGGGTGACCGTGCACGCGGCGGCGCTCGCGGGTGAGGACGGCGAGTTCTCGCTGATCGACAACGGCGACGCCAGCGTGCTCAACGGCATCACCGCCCCGAACGGCACCGAGGTCGTCGTGCCGGCGGTGTCCTTCGACAACGCCGTCGCCGCGGCGCGTGCCGACGGCCGGCCGGTCGAGCTGGTGAAGATGGACGTCGAGGGCGCCGAGTACGACGTCGTGCTGCGATCATCCCCCTCGTCGTGGTCGGACGTGAAGGCCGTGGCGCTGGAGTACCACCCCGTCCCGGGCCACTCCCTCGACGAGCTGCTCGGCTTCCTCGAGCCGCTCGGGCTCTCGCCGTACCACCAGGAGGACGGCACCGAGCCCGGACTCGGGATGATCTGGCTCCGGCGCGCGTGAGGCACCGATGAGCCGGCTGCCAAGTCAGCTCCAGCCGCTGTGGCCGCTGGTCAAGCGCGGCCACCGGGCCGGGGCCCTCGCCATCGGCGCGGTGTCCCGGCACACGACCGGTCCGCTGCGCGACGGCGTGCGCACCGGCTCGACGACGTCACGGGCCACGGTCGCGGCCGAGCCCGGATCGGCGACCCTGCACTCGCTCGGTGCAGCCGTCACCCTGGAGCGCCCGGCGCCGCCGGGCGACCCGGCCGGGCTGACCTTCCTCTCGGACCGGACGCGCACGACGATCCCCGAGCGGTTCGTCCTCGAGCTCGCCGGCGGCCGGCNCCAGCCACTACTTCGGCATCTCGTCGTGGCGGGAGCACCCGGTGTTCTGGAACCCGTGGCCGTCGCGGCCCGAGGTCGTCGACGGCACCGTCGCCGTCCTCTCCGCGCGCGGGACCGGCCACAACTTCTACCACTTCGTCACCGACGAGCTGCCCCGGATCGGGCTGCTGCGCGAGGCGTTCGGCGACATCGAGCCGGACGTGTGGGTCCTGGACCGGCACACCGGCTACCAGAAGCAGCTGTTGGCGATGCTCGGCATCGAGCCGGACCGCGTCGTCACCCCCGGGCCCGGCCTGCACCTGCAGGCGAAGCGGCTGCTCGTGCCGTCGCTGCCGAACGCGGTGATGGACGCCCCGCCCGAGTCGCAGGCGTGGCTGCGCGAGCACCTGCCGCCGCAGCGGACGACCGGCCTGCCGGAGAAGATCTACGTCACCCGCGGCACGACGCCCCACACCCGCCGGATGGTGCAGGAGGACGCTGTCCGCGCCGCCCTCCAGGCGCGCGGCTTCACCTGCGTCGACCCCGGCAGCCTGTCCGTGCAGGAGCAGGTCGACCACTTCGCGGCCGCTCGTGTCGTCGTCGCCCCGCACGGCGCGGCACTGACCAACCTCGCCTTCTGCCGCCCCGGCGTGCGGGTGCTGGAGATGTTCGCCCCCGGCTACACCGTCCACTGCTACTGGGCGATGACCGCCAACATCGCGGACTCGCGCTACCGCTACCTGGTCGCGCCGACGCCGGAGCGCACCGGTGACAACGAGCTGATGCAGGACATCGAGCTCTCCCCCGCCGCCGTCATGGACGCCCTCGACCAGCTGCTCGCCGCATGACCCGCACCGCACTGGTCACCGGCGTGACCGGGCAGGACGGCATCTACCTCGCCCGCCGCCTGCTCGCCGACGGGATGCGGGTGGTCGGCGTCGTCCGGCCCGGCAGTGCGACCGGTCCCCGCGTCGACGCCTACCTCGACGGTGTCGAGCTGCGCGAGGTCGACATCACCGACGGCCCCGAGCTGCGCGCGCTCGTGACTGACGTGGCGCCACAGGAGGTCTACAACCTCGCTGCGCTCAGCTCGGTGGGCCGCAGCTGGCAGGAGCCCGAGCTCACCCGTCGGGTCAACCACGACGCCGTCGTCGACCTCGTCGCCGCGGCCCACGACATCGCCGCCCGCGGCCGTGAGGTCCGCTTCTTCCAGGCCTCGTCCGCGGAGGTGGTCGGCCAGGCGGCCGACAGCCCCTACGCACGGGCCAAGGCCGACGCCGAGCGGGTCGTGGAGAAGGCGCGCAGCGAGGGCCTGCCGGCGTCGTACGCGCGGCTCTACGTGCACGAGAGCCCGGTGCGCCCGCTGGGCTTCGTCTTCCGCAAGATCACCCGCGGCGCCGCGGAGATCGCGCTGGGACGCCAGGACCAGCTGACCCTCGGCACCCTGGACGTGCGCCGCGACTGGGGCCATGCCGCCGAGTACGTCGACGCGTTCGTCCGCATGCTGCGTCGCGACGAGCCGGTGGACCTGCCGCTGGGCACCGGCGTCGACCACTCCCTCGCCGACCTGGTCGAGGTCGCCTTCGCCGCCGCCGGGGTCGACGACCCGTGGTCACGGATCGTGCAGGACCCCGCGCTGGTGCGCCCCGCGGACTCGAAGGTGCTGCGCGCGGACCCCGAGCCGGCCGCCGCCGCGATCGGCTGGCGGGCGACGACGTCGTTCGCCGACCTCGTCACCCGCATGGTCGAGGTCGACCTCGAGCGCGTCCGCACCGGGGTCGAGGACGACGTCTCCTACCTCTGAACGGGCCACAGCCCGCCGGGACGGCCCGGAGGTTCCGAGGATCGTCGCGGGCGCTCCTCGCACCTCAACCACCGGAGAGGGCTTAACCACCGGGAACACCGCTCGGACCACCTACGCCCGGCTTGCCGCCGGGCGGACTGTGCCACCCGCTCAAGGCAACTGCGCGCGCGGCAGCGTGGCGCCCGCGCCGGAGGCGCGTCGAGGGCAAGTGCGGGCCGAGCTTGCGAGTGCCCGCGCGCAGCACTCGACAGGCGACACGCTCGCGCCGTCTATGCCGTCAGGCCACCGTCGACGACGAGGACCTGGCCGGTCATGAACCGGTTCTCCGGGGCGACGAGGAAGGACACCACGCGGGCGACGTCCTCGGCATCGCCGAGCCGGCCCAGCGGCGTACGGCGCTCGATCTGCTTGAGCTGGTCCGCGTCGAGGCCGTGGCTCATCTCGGTGCGCAGGTAGCCGGGGGCCACGCTGTTGACCGTGATGCCGCGCGAGCCGAGCTCGCGCGCCAGGGAGCGGGTCATGCCGTCGAGGGCGGCCTTGGTGGCGCTGTAGACGGACAGGCCGCGGTAGCCGGACAGGCCGACGACCGAGGAGATGTTGACGATCGCGCCGCTGCGCCGGGCCAGCATGGTGCGGCTGGCGGCCCGGGTGACGTAGAGCGTGCCCTTGATGTTGAGGTCGACGACGCGGTCGATCATGCCGTCGTCGGTGAGCGCGATCATGCCCTCGCCGGCGACGCCCGCGTTGTTGACGAGGACGTCGATACGACCCCAGCGGGCGACCGTGTCCTTGACGTAGCGGGTGGCGTCGGCCTCGACGGAGACGTCGGCGGTCTGGAAGTGGAAGCGGTCGGGGTGCTCCTTCTCCCACAGCTCGACCTGGTCGGTGCGGGAGCGGGAGCAGGTGGCGACCGCGTAGCCCTGCGCGAGCAGGTCCTCCACGATCCCCGCACCCAGGCCGCGGCTGCCGCCGGTGACCAGGGCGACGCGCGCCTCGATGGGAGCGGTCATGCGGCGTTGTAGAAGGCGAGGACCTCGCCGACGGTCTCGGGGAGGGTGTCACCGGTGGAGAACGGGTCCGACCCGAACTCGTCCTCGAGCACGGCCGAGAGCTCGGCAGCCTCGAGCGAGTCGAGCTCCAGCCCGCCGCCGTACAGGCTGAGGTCGTCGGTCAGCTCCCCGAACTCCTTGTTGGCTCGCTGGAGGAACTCCACGATGACGGCCCGGGCACGATCCACGGTCACTACTGATCCTTTCGACACTGCACGACAACCACAACACGCTCGGTCTGGCGGTTCTCCCACCCCAACGGTCGGGGGCGGGTCAGGTCACGAGGCCTGTCCGCACTCCGGTCAGGCGGGCTTGGTGGCCCGCAGGATGCCGTACCCGAGGGTGCGGTCGTTCCAGAACGCCTCGAGCACGTGGGTGGAGCGGACGTACTCGTCGAGGCCGTCGGCGCCGATCAGCCGGGTGATCTCGTCGGCGTGCTCCTCGCAGTTGGCCCGCCAGGCGGCGAAGGTCGGCAGCGTCTCGTCGCTGATGTCGGTCAGGTCGTCGACCTCCATGCCGACCTCGGTGAGCATCGCGGCGTAGTCGTCGAGCGGCAGCATGTGCGCGTCGCCGTAGACCGAGCGCAGCAGCGCGAACTCGTCGCGACGCTCGCGGACCTCGAGGAAGGGGATCTCGCGGCGGCGGATGATGTCGCACAGCACGAACCGGCCGCCGGGGACGAGGACCCGCGCGGACTCCGACAGCAGGCCCTTGCGGTCACGCATGAGGTGGGAGGACTCCAGGGCCCAGACCACGTCGAAGGAGGCGTCGGGCAGGCCGTTGGCCGTGCCGTCGCGCTGCTCGAAGCGGGCGGTGGCCAGCCCGCGGGACGCGGCGAGCTCGGTCGCGGCCGCCACGCCGGTGCCGCTCGTCGTGATGCCGAGGACCTCGGCGCCGTGCTCGGAGGCGAGCTGGCAGGACTGGTGCCCGGTGCCGCAGCCGACGTCGAGCACCCGGGCGCCCGGCGTGATGCCGGCCCGCTGCAGCATCTGCTCGGTGAGCGCGGCGGTCGCGTCGACGAGCGGGATGCCGCTGGGGACGAAGTAGCCGTAGTGGAACTCCGAGCCCAGGATCAACCGCCACGCCTCGTGGACGCGGTCGTAGTGGACATCCGGCTCGTGGCTCGGCGCGGCCTCGGTCGTTCCCATGCTGGTCCCTTCTTCGTCCAATAGACTCCCCCGCCCGGCATCCAACCACTTCTCGAGGACTTCCATGACGCGTGTCCTTGCATTGCTCCTGATCTTCCTGCCGCAACGGCTCAAGCACGTCGTTGCGCGACGCCTCCTCGGCTGGGAGATCCACCCCACGGCGTACATCGGGCGCAGCCTGGTGATGGTGCCGCGGGTGACCATGGAGGAGGGCGCCCAGATCGGGCACCTCAACGTGATCCGCGACTTCGACGAGCTGCGCATGGCGAAGGGCGCGAGCATCGCGAGCACTGGTTGTCCGGGAGGGGGGCGCGGGGGGAGCCGCAACTGGATCGTCGGCGTGCCGTCGTCGTCCGGGATCTACTCCGACCCGCGGCGCGACCCGTCGCTGGTGATGGGCGAGTACGCCGTGATCACCACTGCGCACGACCTCGACGTCACCGACCGGATCGAGCTGGGCAAGCAGGCGGCGATCGCGGGCTTCCGCTCGGCGATCCTGACCCACAACCTCAACCTGGTCACCGACCGGTTCGGGAGCAGCAAGGTGACCCTCGGCGACTACGGCGTGCTGATGTCGGGCTGCACGCTGCAGAGCGGCACGAACGTGCCGGCGCGCTCGATCGTGTCCGCCGGCTCGGTGGTGGCCACCAAGCTGAACGCCGAGCTGACCCTCTACCGCGGCAACCCGGCGGAGCCGGTGCGCGAGCTGCCGGAGCGGCTGAAGTTCTTCCACCGCGAGGGCCGCCAGGCGCAGATCGAGGCCGAGGTCAGGCGCTGGATGGAGAAGTCCTGAGCGTCGAACCTGCGGACGGCCGGAAAAGTCCGGCGACCTCGCGCTAGGGTCACCGCCCATGAAGCGCGCGCTGATCACCGGCATCACCGGGCAGGACGGTTCCTACCTGGCCGAGCTCCTCCTCGAGAAGGGCTACGAGGTGCACGGCCTGGTCCGGCGCCACTCCACGCTCAACCGGTCGCGGATCGACCACCTGGGCGGCACACCCGACCTGCACCTGCACTACGGCGACCTCACCGACGGCGTGAGCCTGGTGAACCTGGTGCGCGACATCGAGCCGCACGAGGTCTACAACCTCGGCGCGCAGAGCCACGTGAAGGTGTCCTTCGAGCTCCCCGAGTACACCGCGAACACCGACGCGGTCGGCACGCTGCGCCTGCTCGAGGCGATCCGGGCGTCCGGGATCGACTGCCGGTTCTACCAGGCGTCCACGTCGGAGATGTTCGGCGCCACCCCGCCGCCGCAGGACGAGCGCACGGTGTTCTACCCGCGCTCGCCGTACGGCGCCGCCAAGCTCTACTCGCACTGGGTGACGGTGAACTACCGCGAGGCCTACGACCTCTTCGCCGTCTCCGGCATCCTCTTCAACCACGAGTCGCCGCGCCGTGGCGAGTCGTTCGTGACCCGCAAGATCACCCTCGGCGTCGCGTCGATCAAGCTCGGCATCACCGACCACCTCACCCTGGGCAACCTCGACGCGGTCCGCGACTGGGGCTACGCCAAGGAGTACGTCGAGGGCATGTGGCGGATGCTGCAGCACGACGAGCCGCAGGACTACGTGCTCGCCACCGGCATCGGCACGACCGTGCGGGAGTTCTGCGAGTACGCCTTCAGCCACGCCGGCCTCAACTGGGAGGACCACGTCCGCTACGACCAGTCCTACGAGCGCCCGACCGAGGTCGACGCGCTCATCGGCGACGCGTCCAAGGCACGCGAGGTGCTCGGCTGGAAGCCCAGCACCGACGCCAAGGGCCTGGCCGAGCTGATGGTCGACGCCGACATCGACCAGCTCGGCCGGCTGGTCGCCCACAAGCGGGAGGGCTGAGCCCGCGGCGCGGGCTGCTGCGATGAAGATCCTCATCGACGCGATGGCCGCCGAGTTCGGCGGCATCCGGACCCTCGTCGACGCGGTGCTGGCGCAGTGGCACGACGTCTACCCCGACGACGAGCTCCACGTCGCCGTGCCCGCCGACTCCTCGATCGGCGCGGGCACGCCGCACACGCTGCACAAGCTCCCCGTGCCGCGCCCGTACGTCGTCGGGCGGCCGTGGGCGCAGACCACGCGGATGCGCTCGCTCGCGCGACGCCTGCGCCCGGACGCGGTGCTGGCCACCGCCCCGACGACCTCGGTCCTCTCGCTGGGCCCCGGGCGGCTCGCGACGATCATCCTCGACCTGCGCCACGAGCTGCGGCCCGAGCAGTTCAGCCGCGGCCGGCGGCTGATCCGCGCGGTCTCCTACGGCCGGACCTACCAGATGGCGGACGCCTTCGTCGCGATCTCGCAGCGCAGCCTCGACGACCTGCACCGCCTGCACCCGTCGACCGCCCGCAAGCCCGCGGTGGTCGCCCACCTCGGCGCCGACCACGTGCGCGACTGGCCCGCGCCGGACCGCACCGGCCCGGCGGTGTCCTTCGCGCACCACACGAACAAGAACCCCGACCTGCTGCTCGACGCCTGGGCCGACCTCGTCGCCCGCGGCGCGGACGCACCCCCGTTGCTCGTGCTCGGCGTCGGCAACGCCCGCAGGCCCGCCCTGCAGGCGGCGATCGAGGAGCGCGGAATCGCCCACGTCGTGGAGCTGGCGCCCTTCCTGCCGGACGACGAGTTCCAGCAGGTGATCGCCTCCGCCCGGATGGTGGTCTTCCCGAGCGACTTCGAGGGCTTCGGCCTGCCGACCGTCGAGGGGATGGCGCTCGGCAAGCCCGTGGTCATCGGCCCCGAGCCCGCCTGCCTCGAGGTCGCCGGCGGCCACGCGACCGTGATGGCCGACTGGACCCCCGCCGCGCTCGCCGAGGCCGTGCTGCGGGCCGGGTCGATGGACGAGGCGGAGCTGGCCGCTGCCCGGGAGTGGGCGGAGACGTTCACGTGGGAGCGCACCATCCGTCGTACCCGGGGTGCGCTGGAGGGGTAGGGGCGCTCGGCCCGGGCCTGGCGGGGTCGGGAATCACCTCTCCAGAGGTGATTCCTGCGCTTCCTGACCGTTGCAACGGTCAGGAAGTGCCAGGAGCGGTCAGGAAGTCCGCGCTGCACGAGGCGCGACGCGGACGGTCACACCTGTCCCATGCGTCGCAAGAATCACCGCTTCCGTGGTGATTCCCGACCCGGTCGACCACGGCAAGGGCCACCACCCCGGGAACCGGCCAGCAGGTACGACGCCCGGCCGGCCCGCGACCAGGCGGCTCAGGCCGGCTCGTAGCCCAGCAGCTCGACCAGGCCGGGGGCGACCTCCTCGATCGCCTTGTGGTGCTCGGGCTTGAACACGTCCTGGTAGCGCGAGGCGCGGCTGCGGTAGTGCGACTCGCTGTCCGGGCTGCGCTGGGCGAGGTCCTTGGCGCGCAGCGCGTCCTTGGACGTGTCGCGCAGCAGGGTGGCCAGGTCGGCCTCGGACAGCTCGATGCCGCAGTGCTCGAGCATCGCCCGCACGACGGCCTCGGAGTCGCGGGCGACGTCCTCGAGGCGGAAGCGGGCGACGTCCGGGTCGTCGGCGCCGACCCAGGAGGCCATGGCGGCGAAGTGGCCGCCACACAGCGAGATGATCCTCAGCAGCGCCTCGTCCATCGACATCTGCTTCAGCTCCAGGCGCAGCCGCTCGGCCTCCTCGAGGTGGGTGGGCCGGTGCGTCTCGACGGCCGACCAGTAGCCGGACACGACGACGTTGCGCGGGTCGCGGCCCAGGTAGACCACCTTGTGCGGGTGGCGCTTCGGCAGCGCGAGGTAGTCCTGGTAGGTGCCGTAGAAGCCGGGCACGTAGGTGCCCGCCGGGAAGCCGTTGCGCGGCGGGGTGAGCTCGTAGTCGAGCTGCGGCAGGGTCAGCAGGCCGGTCTGCGCGCGCACGACCGGGTGGTCGAAGAGCGCCTTGATCCACTGGCTGCCGGCCTTCTGCGGGCCAGCGGCGATGATCGTGCCGGGGTCCGGGACCGCGTCGCGCGCAGTCAGCACGCGACCGCGTCCGCGGGCGGCGAGGTGCACCGCGCGCTTGACGGCCGTGCGGGCCGGCGGCCAGTTGACGGTACGTGCGGCCCACTCGCGTGGGTCGAGGGAGGTCGACATGGGTTGTGCTTCCTTCTCGTCACCGGGACACCGGCCGACACCGTAGCCCTTTGGCCGCCCGCTCGTAGAGTAAAGCGGGAACCGTGGTCGCAGCCGCAGCCCGCCGCGGGCACCGCGCGGCCACC
>NZ_VLJQ01000090.1:0-33171 GCF_007829375.1 Nocardioides sp. J9
CGAAGGTGGCCGTGCCGGCCACCAGCCAGACGTGGAAGCCGTGACCGCGGCGGCGAGGCCGACCGCGCCCAGCACCACCGGCAGCCGCCCGGGGTGCGGGTCCCAGAGCACGGCGAGCGTCGCGGCAGCCGCGAAGGCCGGGGCCGCCACGACGCGCTGGGCGGCGCGGGCGCCGTACGGGAGGCAGCCGGCGAGCGCAGCCAGCCCGAGCACGACGACCCCGGGCCAGCGCTCGTCCTCCGGCAACGACGCGGTGCACAGCCCGGCGAGGAGGGCGGCGGCGACGGCGGCGCAGAGCCACGCCGCCGGCCCCGTGCCGGGCACGAGCCCGGGGTCGCGCCGGCCCGTGGCGGTCGCGGTCCGGCGCGGCGCGGCACGATCCGCGGGCTCGACGGCGACGAGCAGGGCACCGGGCTGCAGGCCGGCTGCACCGACCCGGTCGGTCATCCGGAGCGGGGCACCGGTGGGCGTGACGAGCGGCAGCGGCGCCGGCAGGTGCGCCTCGGCGGCGTACACGCGGGCGACGTCGGCGAGGGTCGCGCCGGCGGGAACGGTCAGGTCGAGCACCCCACCCGGTCCGTGCACGGTCACGGCGGTGACCGTCCCAGCCGAGGACGGCCGGGACGACGGACGCGACATCGTGGCTCCCGGGATTGGTGGCTGTGCCCGCAGGGTAGTCCTCGACCTCATGCGGCCCCACCTACCCGCCCGGCGACCGGCCTATCATCGTGGGCGTCGCATCGCGACGATCGGGCGTCGACGACAGGGGACCACGGCGTGACCGTGACGCAGGACAGGACCGGCAGCAGCCCGGAGGGCGCGGACCGCCCGGCCCCGGCCGGTGCGCTGACCCAGCGGGGCCGTCGTGGCGAGCGCCCGGACCTCCCCTCGGGCCGGCTCCAGGTCGAGCCACCCCCGCGCGTCCGGCCCGGCGAGGGCGCCGCCGGGATGGCCATGAACGCGATCCCGATGCTCGGCAGCCTCGGTGCGATCGTGCTGGTCGCGGGCGTCGGCGGCACGGGGCAGGGCCTGGTGCTGCGCCTCGTCGCGGCCGGCATGTTCCTGCTCGCCACGGTCGGCTTCATCCTCGTGCAGGTCGACCGGCAGCGCCGCCAGCGCCACCAGCAGGTGACCGGCTCCCGCACCGAGTACCTCCACTACCTGTCCACCGTCCGCGAAGCGGCCCGCGCCGCCGCCGGGCAGCAGCGCAGCGCCCTGGCCTGGACGCACCCCGAGCCGACCGCCCTGGCGGCCCTCGCCGAGGACCGCTCGCGGGTGTGGGAGCGGTCGTCCGCCGACCCCGCCTTCCTCGAGGTGAGGTACGGCGTGTGCGCCCAGCCGCTCGCCCTCGAGCTGGTGCCGCCCCGGGACGTCCCCCTCGACGCCGACCCCGCCTCCGCGTCGGCCCTGCACCGGCTGCTCGCCGTGCACCGGACGCAGCCGGACCTGCCCGCGTCGGTCGACCTGCGCGCCTTCGACCGGGTCGAGGTGTGCGGCGGCGAGGAGGAGGCGCGCGGCCTGGCCCGGGCGCTGATCGCCTCGGCCACGACCTTCCAGTCCCCGGAGAACCTGCTCGTCGCCGTCCTCGCGACCGACGCGACGCTGGCCCACTGGGACTGGGTGAAGTGGCTGCCGCACGCCCACAGCCGGCACCAGACCGACGCGGTCGGGCCGGCCCGGATGGTCTCGACGTCGCTGGGCGACCTC
Organism: Nocardioides sp. J9; assembly: GCF_007829375.1. NCBI lineage: Bacteria > Bacillati > Actinomycetota > Actinomycetes > Propionibacteriales > Nocardioidaceae > Nocardioides > Nocardioides sp. J9. The sequence continues at coordinate 1,708 of NZ_VLJQ01000090.1, forward strand.
GCGGCGATGCTGCCGCCGGACCTCGGCGAGCGGCCGCGGTTCGGCACCGACGAGCGCGCCGCGCTCCCCCACATCCTGCTGGTCACCGACGGCGCACAGCTGCCGCCCGGCAACCACCTGGTCCCGGAGGACGGCCTGCACGGCGTCACCGTCCTGGACCTGTCCGCACGCTGGGGGGAGCTCGAGCACCCCACGGCGCTGCGGCTCGAGCTCGGCGGGCGCGACGACCGCAGCGCCGAGGACGGCCGGGTGCCGCTGACCGCGCTCCGGGTGCGCAGCGAGCCGGTGCCGGCCCGCGGGGACCAGTGCGGCCTGGCCTCGGCGGAGGCGCTCGCCCGCCGGTTGACACCGCTGTTCACCCCCACCAGCGGCGCGGCCGTCGGCGACGACGCCGCCGACATCTCGGCGCCGACCGACTTCATGGACCTGCTCGGCCTGGGCGACGTCCACGCCTTCGACCCGGCCAGCGCCTGGCGGTCGCGCCCGGCCCGCGACCGGCTGCGCGTGCCGATCGGTGTCGGCGACGCGGCGGCACCGATCCACCTCGACATCAAGGAGTCCGCCCAGCAGGGGATGGGACCGCACGGCCTGGTCATCGGCGCGACCGGGTCCGGCAAGTCCGAGCTGCTGCGCACCCTCGTGCTCGGCCTGGCGATGACCCACTCCCCCGAGCAGCTGAACATGGTGCTCGTCGACTTCAAGGGCGGCGCGACCTTCGCCGGGATGTCCGCGATGCCGCACGTCTCGGCGGTGATCACCAACCTGTCGCAGGAGCTGACCCTCGTCGACCGCATGCAGGACGCGCTGTCCGGGGAGATGGTGCGCCGCCAGGAGCTGCTCCGTGGGTCCGGCAACTTCGCCTCGGTCCGCGACTACGAGAAGGCCCGGCTCTCCGGCGACCCTGCCGGGGCCGGACTCGCACCGCTGCCCTCGCTGTTCATCGTCGTCGACGAGTTCAGCGAGATGCTCGCCGCGAAGCCCGAGTTCATCGACCTCTTCGTCGCGATCGGCCGGCTCGGCCGCTCCCTGGGTCTCCACCTGCTGCTCGCCTCGCAGCGGCTCGAGGAGGGCCGGCTGCGCGGCCTCGAGTCGCACCTGTCGTACCGGATCGGGCTGCGCACCTTCAGCGCGCAGGAGTCACGCGCGGTGCTCGGCGTCCCCGACGCCTACGAGCTGCCGGCGGTGCCCGGGCTGGGCTACCTCAAGCCCGACCCGACCGCGCTGACCCGGTTCAAGGCGGCCTACGTCTCCGGACCGCCGGAGACCGGGCCCCGGCGTGGCACCCGCGACGGGGGCGGGAGGGCCATCGGCATCCTGCCGTTCACCATCTCGGAGGTGCAGGCCTTCGACGACCCCCGCGCGGACGAGGTGCCGGAGGAGGTCGCAGCACCGACGGGGGACGAGTCCGCGTCCCTGCTCGACGTCGCGGTCGCCCGGATGGCCGGGCGCGGCCCGGCAGCCCACCAGGTCTGGCTCCCGCCCCTGGACACCCCGGACACCCTCGACTCCCTCATGCCCGACCTGGCCGCGCACCGCGACCTCGGCCTGGTGTCGGCGCGGTGGCGGCAGGCCGGCACCCTCACCGTCCCCCTCGGCACGGTCGACCGACCACGCGAGCAGCGGCGCGACACGCTCACCGTCGACCTCAGCGGCGCCGCCGGGCACGTCGCGGTCGTCGGCGGCCCGCGCAGCGGCAAGTCCACGCTGCTGCGCACCATCGTCACCAGCCTCGCGCTGACCACGACGCCGCTGGAGTCGCAGTTCTACGTCCTCGACTTCGGAGGCGGCGCGTTCGCACCGCTGGCGGGCCTGCCGCACGTCGCCGGCGTCGGCACCCGCTCGGAGCCGGAGGTGGTGCGCCGCATCGTCGCGGAGGTCAAGGGCGTCGTCGACCGGCGCGAGGCGTGGTTCCGCCAGCACGGCATCGACTCGATCGAGACCTACCGCAGGCGCCGCGCCCAGGGGCGCGCGGACGACGGGTACGGCGACGTGTTCCTCGTGGTCGACGGGTGGAGCACGCTGCGGGCGGAGTTCGACGACCTCGAGCTCGAGATCCAGAAGCTCGCCGGGCGCGGCCTGACCTTCGGCCTGCACGTCGTCACCGCCTCGACCCGCTGGCCCGACTTCCGCGCCGCGATGCGCGACCTGCTCGGCACCCGCCTCGAGCTGCGCCTCGGCGACCCCATCGACTCCGAGATCGACAGGAAGGTCGCGGCGCTGGTGCCGGCCGACCGCCCCGGGCGCGGGCTGGTGCCCGGCAAGCTGCACTTCCTCGCCGCGCTGCCGCGCACCGACGGCGACTCCTCGGCGCAGACGCTCGGCGACGGCGTGGAACGGCTCGTCGGCGCCGTGGCGGGGGCCTGGCGCGGTCCGGCGGGCCCGAAGCTGCGGCTGCTGCCGGACCGCATCACCCTCGACGACGTACGACGACTGGCCGGTCCGCCGCCCGAGCAGTCGCTGCTGCTGGCTGTCGACGAGAAGGACCTGGCCCCGGTCGCGCTCGACGTCGACGCCGAGCCGCACCTGTTGCTCTTCGGCGACGGGGGCTCGGGCAAGTCCGCCTTCCTGCGCACCTACTGCCACGAGGTGATGCGCACCCGCACGCCGGCCGAGGCGCAGGTGGTGCTGCTCGACTACCGCCGCTCGCTGCTCGGCGAGGTGCCGGAGGAGTACCTCCTCAACTACCTCACCTCGTCCACCCAGGCGCAGCCGGCGCTGAACGACCTCGCGACCTACCTGCACAACCGCCTGCCCGGGCCGGACGTGACGCCGGACCAGCTGCGCAACCGGTCGTGGTGGTCGGGCGCGGAGGTCTTCGTCGTGGTCGACGACTACGACCTGGTCGCCACCCAGCAGAGCTCGCCGGTCGCGCTGCTGCAGCCGCTGCTGGCCCAGGCCCGCGACGTCGGGCTGCACCTCGTGGTGGCCCGCCGCTCCGGCGGCGCCTCACGGGCGCTCTACGAACCGGTGGTGCAGACCCTGCGCGACCTGGCGATGCCCGGCCTGGTGCTGTCCGGCAGCCGCGACGAGGGCGTGCTGCTCGGCACCGTGCGCCCGGAGCCGGCGCCGCCCGGCCGCGGCCGCCTGGTCACCCGCGACCAGGGCACCGAGGTCGTCCAGCTGGCGTGGACCGACCCCTCACTCTGAGCGGCTCGTCGCGTCGTCCGCGGTGGTGGCCGCGGCGGTCCCACCAGCGTCGTCACCGCGGGGCGCGGCGACGAGGGCAGCCAGGCCCGTGGTGATCGGGACGGCGAGCACGAGGCCGATCGAGGTGACCAGGGTGCGCACGACCTCCTCCGCGAGCTGCTCGGTGGAGAGCAGCTCGAGCAGCGGCCGGTCGTACACCTTGAGCAGCATCAGCAGGATCAGCGCGGTGCCGACGTAGGCGAACACGATCGTGTAGATCGTCGAGGCGATGTGGTCGCGACCGATGCGCATCGCGCTGGCGAAGACCTCGGCCCGCGAGGCCCCGGGGCTCGCGGCCCGCAGCTCCCACACCGCCGAGGCCTGCGTGATGGTGACGTCGTTGAGGACGCCGAGGCCGGCGATGACCAGCGCGCAGCCCAGCAGCGCCTGGAAGTCGAGGGCGGCGAAGGTCGCGATGATCGCGCCGCTCTCGTCGCTGATGCCGGTCAGGTGCGCGTCGCTGATCGCGAGCACACCCAGGCCGGCGGTCAGCACGATGCCGACCAGCGTGCCGGCGAGCGCCGTGCTGGTGCGCAGCGAGAAGCCGTGGGTCGTGTAGAGGACGACGAACATGATCGCCGCCGCGCTGGTCAGCGCGACGCCGACGCCGGGCGAGCCGTCGAGCAGCGCGGGCAGCATCCACCACCACACCACGGCGCCGCCGAACGCGAGGCCGAGCAGCGAGAACAGCCCGCGCCAGCGGGCGATCGCGAGCACGACCACGACGAAGAACACCGCGAGCCAGCGCAGCGTGCCGTCCCGGTCGATCCCGAAGAACGAGTACGACGCCGCGCCGCTCGTGTCGTCGGCGGCGGGCGGACGGCGGAGCAGCTGGACGGTGTCGCCCTCGCTGAGGCCGGAGTCGAGCACCTCCGGCGGGACCGAGACCTCGACCGGGCCGTCCTCGCCGTCGACCTGCACCTGCAGGGTGCTGCACCCGGACCCGTCCGGCAGGCCCTGCCCGGGGCAGCGCGGGCCGACGGAGGTGATCTCGCCGCTCGGGAAGGTGACGCCCGGGGCGGCGAACTGCGCCGCCTCCCCGCCCTCGCGCGCGGCGCGCTCGACGGCGTCCCCGGGCGGGAACCACACGACCAGGCCGACCAGGGTGAGCAGCAGCGAGACGCCGAGCGCCGCCAGCAGCACGATCCGGGCGGTGCTGCCGACCCGGATCTCGTCGTCGACGCCGCTGCTCGCCCGGTGGGAGTGTCCGTGACCCATGGGCACCAGCCTCCCAGCCGGAACCTACGATGCGCCCCGTGCCCCGTCGCGTCCCCGTCGTCGCCCTCACCGGCCACCTCGGCGCCGGCAAGACGACCCTGCTCAACCACCTGCTGCGCCAGCCCGGCGCCCGGGTCGGCGTGGTGGTCAACGACTTCGGTGCGATCAACGTCGACGCCGCGCTCGTCAGCGGCCAGGTCGACGAGCCGGCCTCCATCGCCGGCGGCTGCCTGTGCTGCCTCGAGGACGCTGGTGGCCTCGACGACGCGCTGGAGAAGCTGGCCCAGCCCCGGCGCGGCCTCGACGTCATCGTGGTCGAGGCCAGCGGGATCGCCGAGCCCGGCGCGCTCGCCCAGATGATCCGCGCCAGCACCGCGGCCCACGTCCGGCCCGGGGGTGTCGTCGACGTCGTGGACGCGGCCCACTACTTCGACACCGTCGACGGGGGTGGCATGCCGCCGGCCCGCTTCGCGGTCGCGACCCTGGTCGTGCTGAACAAGTGCGACCTCGTCGACGAGGCCACGTTGCAGCGGATCGAGGGCCGGGTGCGGGAGATCAACCCCGGCGCGCACGTCGTGCGCACCACGGGCGGGAAGGTGGACCCCGCGCTCGTGTACGACGTCGCCTCGCTCGAGGAGCCCGAGGACGAGCTGCCGATCGCCGCACTGCTGCGCGCCGAGCGCCCCGCAGCGGAGGGCCACGTGCACGCCGCGTCCGCCGACGCCTCGGTGGCCGGTCCGGTCGAGCCGGCGCCGCTGGTCGACCTGCTCGCGAACCCGCCCGCTGGCGCCTACCGGGTGAAGGGCAGGGTCGCGGTCCACGACGGTGGGCGCCGGCGCGGGTTCGTGGTGCACGTCGTCGGGCGGCAGGTCGACGTCGCGCCGTGCCCGCCCCCGGCCACCAGCACGCTCGTGGCCATCGGGCTCGACCTCGACCCGGCGGTCGTCGTACCCGCGCTGGAGGGGGCGCTGCGCCCGGCCGACGGCCCCGACCCGTCCGGCCTGCGCCGGCTGCGCCTGCTCGCCCGCTGACCCTCCTCGGCAGAACTAGAACACGTTATCGTTCGGCCATGAGCGAGACCGCGGCCGCGACCACCCCCCTCCTGCCCGAGTACGACGTCGTCGTGGTCGGCTCCGGCGGCGGGGCCATGACCGGCGCGGCGCTGGCCGCGCGGGCCGGGCTGCGGACCCTGGTGCTCGAGCGCACGCCGCTGATCGGCGGCACGTCGGCCTACTCCGGCGGCGCGTGCTGGTTGCCGGGCACCGACGTGCAGCAGCGGGCCGGCCTGCCGGACTCGACCGAGGGCGCCCGCGCGTACCTGGAGGCGGTCCTCGACAAGCCCGACCAGGAGCGGGTGGAGGCGCTGCTGCGCCAGGCTCCGCGGCTGGTCGCGGCGCTCGAGGCGGACACGCTCATGGCCTTCGAGTGGATCCCGTTCTCGGAGTACTACGACGCGCCGGGGCGGGTCCCGATGGGCCGCTCCGTCCAGCCGTCGGCGATCCGCCGCGACGAGCTCGACCCGCGGGTCGGCGAGCTGCTGCGCCCGCCGGTCGAGCGCGACCGGGCCGGGCAGCGCGGCCGGTCCACCCTGTCGGGCGGGCAGGCACTGATCGGCCGGCTGGCCGCGATGCTGCTGCGCGACGGCGGCACGATCGCCACCCGCCACCACGTCACCGGCTTCCGGCGCGACGACGACGGCCGGCTCACGACCGTGCTCGCCGACGGCCCCGACGGGCCGGTGGAGGTGCGCGCGGCCCGCGGCGTGCTGGTCGCGGCCGGCGGGTTCGAGGGCAGCCCGGAGCGCCGCGCGGCGCACGGCACGCCCGGCCGGGCCGAGTGGACGATGGCGCCTCGGGGCACCAACACCGGCGAGGTCATCGACGCGGCCGCCGCGGTCGGCGCGGCGACCGACTGGTCGGGCGAGGGCTGGTTCTGCCCCGGCCTGCTGCAGCCCGACGGCAGCGGGACCTTCACCCTCGGCTTCCGCAGCGGCCTCATGGTCGACCAGGCCGGGCGCCGCTACGCCAACGAGTGCCTGCCCTACGACCGCTTCGGCCGGGCGATGGCAGCCGCGCCGGAGCGCACGCCGTCGTGGTTCCTCTTCGACTCCCGGGAGGGCGGCCGTCTCCCCGCGATCGCGATGCCCGAGGGCGACCCGGCCGAGCACCTCGCCGCCGGCACGTGGAAGCAGGCCGACACCGTCGAGGGACTGGCCGGGCCGACCGGCCTCGACCCGGACGTGCTCGCCGCCACCGTCGAGCGCTTCAACGCCTCCGCCGAGCGCGGCGTCGACGAGGACTTCGGCCGCGGCGAGGACGAGTACGACACCTTCTTCGCCTCCGCCGGCAGCCCCAACAAGGCACTGGTCCCGCTCGACCAGCCGCCCTTCTACGCCGCGACCTTCGTGCTCTCCGACCTCGGCACCAAGGGCGGCCTGATCACCGACGCCGCCGGTCGCGTGCTCGACACCGCCGGCGACCCGATTCCGGGCCTGTACGCCGCGAGCAACTCCACGGCGTCCGTGTTCGGCTCCGCCTACCCCGGCCCCGGCGCCCCGCTCGGCGCGGCGATGGTGTTCGCGTCGCTGGCGGTGGAGGACATGGCGGGCTGAGCGGTGCAGGAATCCCCGCTCAGCCGGGGATTCCTGCGCTTGTCGACGCTTGCAACGGCCACGAAGCGCAAGAAGAAGTCACCAGGCTCGCGACGCGGGCACCGCGGTACGACGGTCAGTCGGTCAGTCAGTCGGTCAGTCGGGCAGTCGGTCAGTCGGTCAGTCGGTCGCGGCGAGCCGGGCGAGCACGCCCTCGGCGAAGTCACCGAGCTGGCGCACCTGCTCGTCGCTGAGCCCGGCGAAGAAGAGCTCCCGCACGAGCTCGACGTGCCCGGGCGCAGCCGCCTCGATCGCGACGCGCCCCTCGGGCGTCAGGTCGACGAAGGCGCCGCGGCGGTCGTCGGCGCAGTGGCGGCGCACGACGAGGTTGCGGGCCTCCATCCGGGAGACCTGCTTGGACACCCGGCTCTTCTCCCACTGCAGCCGCTCGCCGAGCTCGAACATCCGCAGCGAGCCCTCGGCCTCCTCGGAGGTGAGCTCGACGAGGATCGCGTAGTCGGACAGCGAGAGGCCGGTCGCGGCCTGGAGCTGGCGGTTGATCCGGGCGTTGAGCTGGGCGTGGAGGTCGAGCCAGCTGCGCCACGTGCGCTGCTGGTTGTCGTCCAGCCAGTTCGACGTACCCATCCGGGCGATTCTAGCGGAGGATGTTGACACATCCACGACCTCGGAGGAGGGTTGTTGACATGGCAACCATCGACCTCGACGCGATCACGAAGGACCGCGAGCGGATCAAGCGGGAGTACCTCGCCCCCGAGGGCGAGCGGCCGGAGAGCAGCGCCCGGGGGATCCACCACGCGGCGCTGCTGTCGTCGGACGTACGACGGACCATCGAGTTCTACCAGGGCCTGCTGGAGTTCCCGCTGACCGAGATCTTCGAGAACCGCGACTACGCCGGCTCCGACCACTTCTTCTTCGACGTCGGCGTGGGCAACCTGCTCGCCTTCTTCACCCTGCCCGGCCTCGACCTCGGGCCCTACCGGGAGGTCCTGGGCGGGCACCACCACATCGCCATCTCGGTCACCCGGGAGAAGTGGGACCACCTGCGGGCCAGGCTCGACGACGCCGGTGTCGACTACCACCTCGAGTCGAAGGTGTCGCTCTACTTCGCCGGCCCCGACGGCGAGCGGCTCGAGCTGCTCGCCGACCCGCTCGGCGAGATGTACGGCACCAAGGTCCTCTGACCCGGCCACGGCGTCGCGCCGTGTGACCAACCCCACTCGTCCAAGAACGCGGGTGGATTGGTCACCCCACCCGTGGACCGGCCTACGATCACCGCGGCCTGTCGACTGCTAGTAGGGGATTTGCGTGAGCGTCATCGAGGAGAAGTTCGACCGCTGGAAGCACCACGAGGAGCTCGCGGAGGCGATGATCCCGGTCGTCGGCAAGCTGCACCGCGAGAAGGACGTCACGATCCTGCTCCACAGCCGCTCGCTGGTGAACAAGTCGGTCATCGACATCCTCAAGACCCACCGCTACGCGCGCCAGATCGACGGCGTCGAGCTGTCGGTCACCGACACCTTCCCCTTCCTCGAGGCGATCGCCGACCTCGAACTGGGCGCCTCGAAGATCGACCTCGCGCTGCTGGTGCGCGCCTACCGCTCCTCGGGCGAGGGCTCCTCCGTCGCCGAGTTCACCGCGCAGGCCCTGGCCGACGCGACCGGTGAGAACAAGCCCTCCGCGCCCGGCTCGCAGGACGTCGTCCTCTACGGCTTCGGCCGCATCGGCCGCCTCGTCGCCCGCCTGCTCGTCGAGAAGTCCGGCTCCGGCAACGGCCTGCGCCTGCGCGCCGTCGTCGTCCGCAAGGGCAAGGGCGACGACCTCAAGAAGCGCGCCTCGCTGCTGCGCCGCGACTCGATCCACGGGGCCTTCAAGGGCTCGATCACGGTGGACGAGGAGAAGAACCAGATCATCGCCAACGGCAACGTGATCCAGGTGATCTACTCGAACGCGCCGAGCGAGGTCGACTACACCGAGTACGGCATCAAGGACGCCATCCTCATCGACAACACCGGCATCTGGCGCGACCGCGAGGGCCTCTCGCAGCACCTGCGCCCGGGCATCGCCAAGGTGCTGCTGACCGCGCCGGGCAAGGGCGACGTCCCGAACATCGTGCACGGCGTCAACCACCTCGGCGTCGACCTCGACGAGCGCGTGCTGTCGTGCGCGTCCTGCACCACCAACGCGATCGTCCCGCCGCTCAAGGCGATGGACGACGAGTTCGGCATCACCCGCGGCCACGTGGAGACGGTCCACTCGTTCACCAACGACCAGAACCTGCTGGACAACTACCACAAGGCCGACCGCCGCGGCCGCTCCGCGCCGCTCAACCTCGTCATCACCGAGACCGGCGCCGCCTCGGCCGTCGCCAAGGTCCTCCCGGACCTCGACGCCAAGATCACCGGCAACTCGATCCGCGTCCCCACCCCGGACGTGTCGATCGCGATCCTGAGCCTGCAGCTCAAGCGCGAGACCACCCGCGAGGAGGTCAACGCCCACCTGCGCCAGACCTCGCTGGTCGGTCCGATGGCCCGCAACCTCGACTACACCGTCGCCACCGACGCCGTGTCGACCGACTTCATCGGCGCTCGTGCGGCCTCGATCGTCGACGGCAACGCCTCGATCGTCGACGGCGACAGCGCGATCCTCTACGTCTGGTACGACAACGAGTTCGGCTACTCCTGCCAGGTGCTGCGCACCGTGCAGTACATCTCGGGCGTCGAGTACCCGACCTTCCCGCGGGCCTGAGCGCCTGCTGACGTGAGCTGACCCCGGGCCGGACGGCCCGGGGTCAGTGCGTCTTCCGGGGCGCTGTCACCCGTCCGGAGGGTCCGGTCAGCCCCCCGCCTCGGCGACGATCTCGGAGAGCCGGCGCACCTGAGCGACCTTCTCCTCGTCGGTGGCCGCCAGCGGGTTGAGCAGCAGCGTGCGCACGCCGGCCGCGTGCAGGTCGGCCACGTGCCGTCGCACCGCGTCCTCGTCGCCGAGCAGGCTGACGGCGNGGCTGACGGCGTCCACCAGCTCGTCCGGTACGGCCGCCGCCGCGTCCGCCTTGCGACCGGCGAGGTAGAGGTCCTGGATCTCCGCGGCCTCGGCCTCGTAGCCGTAGCGGCGGGCGAGCTGGTTGTAGAAGTTCTTGTCCCGTGCGCCCATGCCGCCGATGTAGAGCGCCAGCTGGTTGCGGATCGCCTGCAGCGCCTCCGGCGTGGTCTCGCCCAGCTGGAAGGCGATCTGGAGCTGGATGTCGAGCTCGCCCAGCGCCGGGTCGCGGCGGCTGAAGCCCTCCTCGAGCGACTCGCCCCACGCCTGCTGCGCCTTGTGCGGGTGGAAGAACAGCGGCTGCCACCCGTTGGCGAGCTCCGCCACGAGCGCCACGTTCCTCGGCCCCAGCGCGGCGACCGAGATCGGGATGTCGCTGCGCAGCGGGTGGTTGATGATCTTGAGCGGCTTGCCGAGGCCCGACCCACCGTCCTCCTTCGTGAGGGGGATCGTGTAGTGCTTGCCGCGGTACTGCACCGGCTCGCGCTGCCACACCTGACGGCAGACCTCGATCACCTCGCGGGTGCGACCCAGCGGGGCGTCGTACCGCACGCCGTGGAAGCCCTCGACCACCTGCGGGCCGGACGCGCCCAGGCCGAGGGTGAACCGGCCACCGGAGACGTAGTCGATGCCGGCCGCGGTCATCGCGGTCAGCGACGGGGTGCGGGTGTAGACCTGCAGGATCGCCGACATCAGCTCCAGCCGCTCGGTGCGCGCGGCGATGTAGCCGAGCTGGCTGACGGCGTCGAAGGAGTAGGCCTCCGGGATGGCGACCAGCTCGAGGCCGTTGCGCTCGTACTCCTGCAGCAGCTCGACGGTCTCGGCGAACCCTCCCGCGTAGTCGATGATCATTCCCAGGCGCATGGCCGCGCTCCTGTCGGTCGGGGGCAGTGCCGGACCATCCTGCCGCAGCAGCGGCGCCGGTCCGGTCAGCGTCCGCCGGCCACGCGCAGCGTCGTCGCGGTGACGTACGACGCCGCGTCGCTCATCAGCCACGCCACCGCCTCGGCGATCTCCTCCGGCTGCCCCGCCCGGCCCAGCGGCACCTGCGGCGCCATCCGGGGGAGCCGCCCGGGGTCGCCGGTGGTGGCGTGCAGCTCGGTCTCGACGAGCCCGGGCGCGACCGCCACGACGCGGATGCCGCGGCCGGCGACCTCGAGGCCCAGCCCGCGGGTGAACAGGTCGAGGCCCGCCTTCGCCGCGGCGTAGTGGACGTACTCCCCCGGCGAGCCGAGGGTCGCGGCACCGGAGGTGACGTTGACGACCACGCCGCCTGCTCCCATCCGCTCCACGGCGGCGCGGGCGACGAGCATCGGCGCGGTCAGGTTCACCTCGACCGTGCGGCGCACCTCCTCGGCAGGGGTGTCCACCAGCGGGGCGAACCGGTAGGTCGCGCCGGCGTTGTTGACCAGGCCGGTGAGCTCGCCCATCCGGTCGGCCGCGTCGAGGAGGGCGTCGATGCCGGCGTCCGTCGTGACGTCGCCCGCGACCGCCGCGCACCGCACGCCGCTCGCCTCCAGCGAGGCCACCACCGCCCGGGCACTGGCGCTGTCTGCGCGGTGGCCGAGGACGAGGTCGTGCCCGGCCCCGGCCAGGCGGGCGGCGACGGCCGCCCCGATCCCGCGGGTGCCTCCGGTGACGATGGTGAGCGGCATGCCCGCATCCTGCCAAGGATCCCGTGACTCCGGGCAGGCCCTAGCATGTGGAGCCCCGTGGAGCCCGACGCGAGGACCGTCGCGAGGGGCCCGTCCCGAGGAGCAGACCATGAGCGAGCGCCAGGTGCGACGCAACAACGCGCTGCGTGAGGGATGGTTCAACGCGGCCAACGAGATCCTCGCGACCGACGGCTACGGCGCGACCTCGGCGCCGCTGCCTCGCGCTGTGTCCTGAACGCCGGTCGTCGAGGTCGGCGTCGACCGCGGTGACATCGGATGATCGAAGAACGGCCGGCCAGCAAGGGCTCGGAGCGACGCTCGCGCCGCAAGGCAGAACTCACGCGTCAACTTCTCGATGAGGCCAGAAGGCTGATGGATGAGGGCGTGGACTTCTCCGAGCTCACGATCGAGAGGCTCACCGCCGAGGCAGCAATAGCGCGCTCCACGTTCTACGTCTACTTCGAGGACCGTGCTGCGCTCATCCGCGCATGGATCGCCGCACTGTCGTCAGAGTCCCGCGCGGCAGCCGAGGCGCTGTGGCAGCTGGCGCCCCCATTCGGCCCCGACGAGCTCCGCGCGAACGTAGAGCGTGTCATCGCCGACTACCGCCGAGTCGTGCCGATGATGTCGGCCGCCTCCCGCGCCGCCGCCGTCGACCCCTCCGCGGCTCCAGCCATCCGTCGACTGATGGCCGCCAATGTCGAGGGTTTGAGGCGACACATCGTCACTGGTCAGACCCAGGGATTCATCGATGAGGAGCTGGACCCGACGGAGACCGCCACGTGGCTCACCTGGATGGCCGTGACCATGTACGACAACCGGCTCCCCGAGGCGGACGAGGAGGAGTTCACCGCGATGGTGGATTCTCATGCGCGGATCTTGTGGCGCGTGCTGTACGCACCGGCACTACGAACCACGTGACGGTGCACCGGGCGCGCAGCTTTCTTCCTCACCGCTGTCGCAGCGAGAGCGTCCTGGATGGACCTCGCGCTCGACGAGGCCGGCGCCCGTCCGGCTCGGACAGCGCCGACCCGTCGGGGACCACGCTCCAGCACGGTCGGCGCGCTGACGCCGCGTGAGCGCCAGATCGCGGGCCTCGTCGCGACCGGTGCCACGAACAAGGAGATCGCCGACACCCTCGTGATCTCCAAGCGCACCGCGGAGACGCACGTCGAGCACATCCTGCCCAAGCTCGGCTCCACCAACCGCGGCCAGATCTCGGCCTGGGTCACCGAGCGGGCCGCCGCGGAACCGCCCGCCTCCGCGTCCGGCTAGCTGCTGCTCGCCTCAGCGACGGCCGGGGCGATCCCGGCGCCGATGACAGCGAGCTCGAGGGTCGCCGGGTCGAGGTACGCCGGCTCGACGATCCGCGCCGCGCCTCCCCACAGCCGCTCCAGGCTCGCCCGAGCGTCGGCGTCGAGGCCGTCGCCTTCCACAACTGCGACGTCGAGTCCGGCCGGCGTCAACCGGCGTGCCCGGTCCTGCGGCAGGTCGGCCACCTCGGCGGCGACCGCGGCCGTCAGGTACAGCACCGTCGCGTCGACGCCGAAGGCGGTGCGCAGCAGCTCCACGCCGGTCGGGCGTCGCGGCACCGTCACCGCTCCCCCGGCAGCGAGCACCGCCGTCCCGAGCAGCGCCGCGACGGGCGACAGCGCGGGCGAGGAGCTGGCCAGCACGGTGCTGTTGTCGGGGACGAGGTCGCCGAGGAGCTCGCGGACGTGGGCGCCGCCCTGGTCGTCGGTCACGGCGTCGGGCAGGGCCAGCACCAGCGGGCGGCCGGACATCCCGATCACGTGGTGCAGGGTGCCGGCCGGGCCCGCCTCGGTGAGCCGGACCGGCGCCGCTGAGCGCGCCACCGGGAGCGCACGGTGCTCGGGAAGCTCGCCGTCGAGGCCGTAGCGCGCCGTGATGTACGGCGTGAGCGGGACCAGGGCGCGGGCGCGCTCGCCGTGCGCGGTCCCCGCGACCAGGACCCAGGCCCCCGCGGTGTTGATCGCGAAGGCGTTCTGCTCCAGCGAGTGCGTGGGATCGACGACCATCAGCACCAGGCCCGCACGTCGTATGCCGACGAGGAACTCGTGCACGAGCACGGACTGGTCCGCCAGCAGCGCGACCAGGTCGCCCCTCCGCAGGCCGTGGCCTGCCAGCACCGAGGCGAGCAGGATGGAGCGACCTGTCAGCGTGACGTGGTCGAGGACGGGGTCGCCGTCGGCGCCCAGCAGCGCGTGACCGCGCATCGCGGCGACGTCGGCCTCGCTGATGGTCACGGCGTCCTCCTGTCCGTGCTCGATCGTCTCGTTGGTCCACGGCGCCGGGGATCGGGGCGAATACCTACGTGCGTACGTATGAGCGCCCCACGCAACGCACCGGCCGCTGCCACCGGGAACCGGTGACCGCGGCCGCGATCAGCAAGGGTGTGCCGTCGAGCGCCTCAGGCGGAACGGACCTCGGCGATCAACTTCGACAGTCGACCGACCTGCGCGGCCCGCTCCTCCGGGGTGGCGGCGAGCGGGTTGAGCAGCAGCGTGCGGATGCCTGCGTCGTGGAACTCCACGAGCTGGCGGCGGATCGAGTCCTCGTCGCCCATCAGCGTGACCGCGTCCACGAGCTCCTGCGGGACTGCGGTCGCCGCCTCTGCCTTCTTGCCGGAGAGGTAGAGGTCCTGGATCTCCTTGGCCTCGGCCTCGTAGCCGTAGCGGCAGGCAAGCTGGTTGTAGAAGTTCTTGTCCCGCGCGCCCATGCCACCGATGTAGAGCGCGAGCTGGTTGCGGATGGTGGCGTTGGCCTCCGGCGTTGGCTCGCCGAGGTGGAACTGCACCTGCAGCTGGATGTCGAGCTCGCCCAGGACGGGGTCGCGCTTGGCGAGGCCGGCCGCGAGCGGCTCCCCCCAGGCCTGCTGGGCCTGGCCCGGGTGGAAGAACAGCGGCTGCCAGCCGTTGGCGAGCTCGGCGACGAGCTCGACGTTCTTCGGGCCCAGGGCCGCGACGGAGATCGGAATCTCGGAGCGCACCGGGTGGTTGATGATCTTCAGCGGCTTGCCCAGACCCGACCCSCCGTGCTCCTTGGTGAGCGGGACCTTGTAGTGCTTGCCCTCGAACTCGACGGGCTGGCGCCGCCAGACCTGGCGGCAGATCTCGATCACCTCGCGGGTACGGCCCAGCGGGGCGTCGTACTTGACCCCGTGGAAGCCCTCGATGACCTGCGGGCCGGAGGCGCCGATGCCCAGGTTGAACCGGCCGTCGGAGACGAAGTCGAGCCCGGCCGCGGTCATCGCGGTCAGCGAAGGAGTGCGGCTGTAGATCTGGAAGATGCCGGACATCAGCTGCAGCTTCTCGGTCTTCGCGGCGATGTAGCCGAGCTGACTGACGGCGTCGAAGGAGTACGCCTCGGCGACGGCGACGAGATCGAGACCGTTGCGCTCATACTCCTGCAGCAGCTCGACGGTCTCGGCGAAGCCGCCGGAGTAGTCGATGATCATTCCGAGGCGCATCGGTGTTCTGTTCCTTCTGTCGGTGGTGCGGTACGGGTCGCCTGGCTCGCGCGGCGCCGAGCGATCAGCAGTTGACGAACTCCCCCTCGCGCCGCGAGGGGTTGTTGACGCAGGGGATGTTACGGGCGCCACGAACGGCACGGGAGTCGCTCTTCGGGGCCTTGCAGTAGACCAGAGGTGTCGTCTCGGGCGCCTGCTCGTAGACGGAGGACCACTGGTTCGCCGGCAGGTATCCCTCCGTGCAGTCGGTCGGCTTCAGGACGTTGGCCAGGGTCAGGCGGAGGTGGTTGGTGTCCCGGTTCTCCGCGGTCACCGACTGCAGCGCGGCGCTGGCCAACGGCATGTCGCTCAACACCGAGGCGATGTGGGCGTCGAAGACGCTCAGGGTCCGTAGTACGGGCGTCGTCTGCTTGAGGAACGGCGGGACGGAGTCCGACAGGTCCTCGAAGAGCGCCCGGGTCTGGGTGGCGAAACCCGGCCCCTGCGCGATCAGGGCACGCAGCTGGGGGTCGGCCTCGCTGAGGGAGGCGGTGAAGCGGGCCAGGTTCGTCGACAGTCCGCGGATCGCCTCGCTCTCCTCGTTGATGCTGTTCAGCACCGGGCCGGCCTCACGGAGGAGCGACGCGGTCGGCTCGAAGTTCTCGTCTGCCTTCTCGATCAGGGCCGTGCCGCTGTCGAGGATGTCCTGCAGGTCGTTCGCTCGGCCGTCGAACGCCGTGCCCGCCTCGCCCACGAACCGGTCCAGGGCGTCCTCGTCGATGCTGGAGACCAGCGCCTGCGCGTTGTCCAGCACCGGACCGATCTCGACCGGGAACGTGCTGCGCTCCATCGGGATGTGGTCACCGTCGGCCAGCACGGGACCGTCGGCACCCTCGACCGGCACCAGGGTGATGTACTGCTCGCCGATCGCGGAGCGGCTGCGGATGTCAGCGCGCACCGAGCCCGGGACCTCGGTGTCGTTCTCGAGACTGAGGGTGACCCGGTTCCCCTCGTCGGTGATCTCGAGCCCAAGGACCTTGCCCACCGGGTGACCGAGGTAGACGACCTCTGCGCCGGGGTACAGGCCGGCAGCCTGCGCGAAGTCGACCGTCACCTCGTGGCGGCCGATACCCAGGTGCTCGGGCACCTTCAGGAAGGTCATCGCGAGGAGCACCGTCGCGAGGACTGATGCAATGCCCATCGCGACGAGCTGCTTCTTGATGATCGGTGCAGCGCCCTTCATCATCGCGCGCTCCTCCCCAGCCCCAGGGCCTCCAGCAGCGATCCGAGCGTCACGCCCGGTGCCGGTGTGGCCTTCTTCTCCGTCGCACCGCCGGCACCAGTGGCTCCGGTGGCGGGGGCCGCGTTCTTCGCCGTCGCCTGCTGCGTCCGCGCGGCCGGGTCGAGCGGGCCCAGCAGGCCGCCGAGCGCCTGGCTGAACAGCTTCCCGACGTCCGGCAGCAGGGGAAGGCCCGGGACGCCGATGGAGCCGTCCGGGCGAACGATCCCGTTGACGAGAGACTTCGTGGTGAGGTCGACGGTGATCATGATGTTGCAGTAGTCGCCCAGGCACGCGTCGTTGACGGTCTCTGGCGCGAACGGGAACGTGATCGCATGGCTCAGCGCCGAGGCCGCGATGTCGCCCGACTCAGCCACGGAGGACAGCACGGGTGCGAGGTTCCGCAGGTCAGCGACCAGGTCCTCCCGCGCCTGCTCCACGAAGGGCGTCGCGACGGCGCTGAGCCGGGTCAGCTGCTTGAGTGCCTTGATCAGGGCGGGGCGGTGCTTGGAGAGCACCTCCAGAGCCGGACCGGCCTCGTCGAGCGCCTGGGTGATGACGCTGCGACTGTCCGCAAAGCGCTTCGACACCTTCGAGAGGCTGCGCACCGAGCTCAGGATGTCCCCGGTCTGGTCGTCGAGGGCCGTGAGGAACGAGTCCAGACGGGGCAGCAGGTCCGCGATCGCGCGATCACTGCCCCCCACGACCCGGTTCAGCTCGCTGGTGATCGTGGCGACCTGCTCAAGTCCTCCGCCGTTGAGCGCGAGGGACGCAGACGACATCACCTGCTCCGTCGAGGCATTGGCGAAGCCGCGCTCCAGCGGGATCCGATCGCCGTCGCCCAGCCGGCCCTCCGCGCGGGCGGGCTCCGCCAGCTCCACGAACGCCGATCCCAGCAATGAGTTCAGCCCGATCCGGGCGATCGCGTTCGCAGGGAGCTCGACGTCCGGTTCGATGCTCATCGTGAGCTCGGCGTGCCAGTCTCTCACCTCGACCTTGGTGACCGTGCCGACCGCGATGTCGTCGACCTTGACCTGGGCGTTGGTGGTCAAGGTGCCGACGTCCGGGATCTCCGCGACCACGACCATGGCGTCGTCCCCGGTCCCCTTGCCGCCGGGCAGCTGCAACGAGTCGATGCCGTCGAACCGACAGCTGGAGAGCGCAAATGCCGCACCGAGGAGCGCCATCCCGACGCGGGCGCGCCTCACGACGCACCTCCGGCGAGCAGCACGAGCAGCGTGTCGAGCACCTTGCGGACCTCCGGCGTCGAGGCCACGTCGTCCAGCAGGCCTCCGATCAGCTTGTTGCACGCCTCCTGCGTCTCCTTCTCCTTGCCGCCGATCACGCCGCCGATGCCGCCGCAGATCAGCTGGCCGGGAGCGAGGACCGCAGGGGCGCCGAGGTTCACGCCGATGGCGTTCTGCCGCTTGTGGTAGGCCTCGGTGATGTTCTCCAGCGCGTTCGGAGCGACGTGCAGGATCTGGGCGAGCGAGACCTGCTGCTTGTTCACTACGCTCATCACGTCGGTGAGCCGGGTGATGCTCTCGTCCAGGGTGCCGCGGTTGGCGCCGACGAACCGCTCGACGTCCTTGACCGCGTCGTCGAGCTGGGCCAGCGCGGGGCGGATCTGCTTGCGTTCCTGGCTGAGCACCTCCGAGACCGCGTCGAGGTTGCGGATGAACAGCTTCATCTGCTCGTCGCTGCTGGCCAGTGCCTTGACGAAGACCTCGAGGTTCTTGACCAGGGAGAAGAAGTCGTCGCTGCCCCGGTCGAAGACCTGGATCGCCTCCGCCATGTCGGCGATCGTCTGGTTGATCTTCTGCCCCTGGCCCTCGAGCAGGTCGGCACCGGTGTCGATGAACTCCGAGAGGGCGCCGTTCTTGTTCGCCCCCCGCGGCCCGAGCGCCTCGACCAGATCGTTGACCTGCTCCTTGATCTCGTCCCACTCGACCGGCACGACGGACCGCTCGATCGGGATCTCCGCGCCGTCGGCCAACACCTCTCCCCCGTCGTAGCGGGGCGCGAGCTGGATGTAGCGGCTGCTCACCAGCGACGGAGCAACCAGCGCCGCCTTGGCGTCAGCGGGGATCTTCACGTCACCGTCGACGTGGAGCTTGACCCGGACCTTGCCGTCCATCGGCTTGATCTCGTCGACCCTGCCGACCGGGACACCGAGGACCCGGACCTCGTCCCCGGCATAGATGGCGTCGGTTCGCTCGAACCAGACCGTCACGTTCGTCTGTTCACCCCCACGCATGCCGAGGGCACCGAGGGCCCCGACCACCACGGCGGCGGCGACGGCGACCCGCGTCCAGCGCTGGTTGATGCCCTTGAACCGGTCCTTCATCGCCCGGCCCCCTCGAGCATCGGGTCCTTGAACCCCAGCGCCGAGAGATCAGGCTGGAGCAGGTTGCCCGGCAACAGGTTCTGTAGCGTGGCGTTGAAGAACGGCCCCCCCGCGACCACCTCACCCATGCCGGTGACGTAGGTCGAGAGCCCGGTCAGGATCTTCGTGATGTTCTGCTCGTTCTCCTGGAGCACGGCGACCACCTTGTTCAGCTGTTCGAGGGCAGGACCGATGATCTGTTCGTTGTCCTTCACCAGGCCGCGCAGCTCCTGGGACATCGTGGTGACGTTGGTGAGCAGCGCCTTGATGTCGCGGCGGCGCTCGGTCAAAGCGGTGAACAGCTTGCTGCCGTCCTTCATGATCGCGGTGAGGTCGTCGCTCCGGCCGGCGAGCACCTTGCTGAAGGAGCTCGCGTTGCGCAGCAGGCTCTGCAACGCCGCGTCACGACTGCTGACGGTCTGGGACAGGCGGCTCACACCGTTCACCGCCTGGCTGAACGCGGGGGTGACACCCTCGAGGGTCTCGCTGACCGTGTCCATCGCCTTGGCCACCGCCCGGACGTCGATCGCCTCGGTCTCACGCTGCAGGTCGCCGAGCGCCTCGTTGACGTCGTACGGCGCCGTGGTGCGCTCGAGCGGGATCTGGGCACCGGACGCGAGCTCGCCGTTCCCAGCGGACTCGAGCACGAGTGCCTTGTCGCCGAGCACGGTCTCCACGCTCACGGTTGCCGTGGTCTCGTCGCCCAGCGTGATGTGGGCGTTGGTCAAGGAGAAGCGGACCACCACGCCCTCGTCCCCGAGCTCGACGGTCCCGACGCGACCGACGGTCATGCCGCTCACCCGGACCGGGGCGCCCTGGGTGAGGCCGGCGGCCTCCGGCAGCACAGCCGTGTACTGGCGGCCGAACATGCCCACCACGCCGTTGATGTTGAGGACGAGCAGGATGCTGGCGGCGAGCCACACCAGCACGATGATCCCCAGCGGCAACGGGTTGCGTTCCCGGAACATCTTCATTTCTTGCACCGCGTTTCCTGGCTGCGGACCGAGGGGGTCCGGATGATCTTCCCGTCGGCACCGCCCACGGCGATCTCGACCTCGCACAGGTAGAAGTTGAAGACACTGCCGTGCGAGGCGATGCGCCCCAGCGTCCGATAGGCCTTGGGCAAGGTGTCGAGCACCTTGCGCAGCGTGGCCTGGTTGGTGTTGAGGATCTTCGCTAGGTCCTTGACGGCGATCACCGTCGCCTGGAACGGCTGGCGGCTGTCACCGAACAGCTCGGTCAACCGGTCGGTCATCCGCGCGATCGAGGTCACCGAGTCCGCGAGCGGGTCCCGGTCCCTGGCGTAGCCACTCATCACCGCGCGGAACTTTCCGATGCTCTCCCGCAGCTGGGCGTCGCGGGAGTCGAGGCTCTCCAGCAGCACGTCCATGTTGTCGATCAGGTCGGTAATCGCCGCGCTGTCGTCTGCGAGCGTGTTGGTGAGGCTTCCGGTCTTGGTCAGCAGCGCCTCGACGGTGCCGCCGCGACCCTGGAGGGTCGCGACAAGGTTCGTCGCCAGCTCGTTGATCTCGCCGCCGTCGAGCCCACGGAAGAGCGGCTTGAAGCCGTTGAGCAGGACGTCGAGGTCCAGCGCCGGCGTCGTACGCTCGACCGGGATCGTGGCACCCGCGGCGAGGGGCTTGCCCGCGCCGGGCTCCTGCTGGAGCTCGAGGTAGCGGTCGCCGTGGAGGTTCTCGTAGCGGACCAGGACCTCGGTCCGGTCGGTCAGCGTCTGCTCGGAGTCGACGTGGAAGCGGACCAGCATCCGGTTGCCCTCGGCGACCTCGATGTCGTCGACCTGGCCGACCCGGACCCCGGCCACCCGGACCTTGTCGCTGGCCTCGAGGCCGCTGATGTCGTCCATCAGCACCGCGTAGGAGGTCTTGGGACCGATCCTGGTCTCCCCCAGCGTCAGGTAGAGGAGCCCGAGGACCACCGCGCCGATGACGGCGAGGATGCCCAGCTTGATGGCGTCGGCACGGACGTTCACTGCTCGGGACCTCGCTCCGGGATCGGGATCTCAGCCTTCGGCAGGCCGTAGCAGTTCGGCCCGCGGCCCTTGGGCAGACCGGGTAGGTCCTTCGGGTACGTGTAACGGGGAAGTTCGGAGCGGATGCTCACCAGGGCACGCAGTCCGGCGGACTCGCCACCCAGCACGTCGGCCATGACCTTGCGGTTGGCCTCGAGCCCTTGCAGCAGGCACGGCAGCTCACTTGAGTAGGCGTTGAGCGTCTCGGCGGTGGGCCGTGCGGCGCGCAGCAGGTCGGCCAGCGCGTCGCCGTTGATGCCGAGGAACTCGGTGGCCTCGCCACCGAGGAGCGAGAGGCTCACCAGGAGCTGGTCCAGCGCCTGG
Source organism: Nocardioides sp. J9 (assembly GCF_007829375.1). Classification (NCBI taxonomy): domain Bacteria; kingdom Bacillati; phylum Actinomycetota; class Actinomycetes; order Propionibacteriales; family Nocardioidaceae; genus Nocardioides; species Nocardioides sp. J9. The sequence goes on from NZ_VLJQ01000090.1 coordinate 22,901, forward strand.
TCCTGGGTGGTGAGCGTGCGGGCGGTGACCGTCGCGTTGCGCAGCACCTTGATCAGCGCCGGCGACACCTCGACACCGAGGTCGGCGAGCTCAGCGACCGCGAGCAGGTCCTTGCGCAGGTCAGGCAGCAGCGGCTCGAGGCGAGTGAGGTAGGACTCGGCCTTGCGAGCGACCGCGGCGATGTCGGTCCCGCGACCGTCGAGGGTGCGGGCCAGCACCGTCAGGGTGCTGTTGAGCTGGGCGATGTCCACGCTGGACAGCAGGCGGTCGAGCCCGTCGAAGACCGTGTTGACCTCGGTCGTGACCCCGGAAGCCCGGATCACGGCACCCTCCGCGAGGGAGCCGGTGGTCGCTTCGGCACCCGGGAGCAGCTCGACGTACTTGGCACCGAACACCGTCGTCGCCCGGATGTCGCCGACGACGCCGCCAGGGATCCGGTCGATGTGGTCACGGTCGATCTCCAGGACGATCTCGACGTCGCGGCCGACCGGCCGGATCTTGCCGACTCGTCCCACCTCGACACCGTGGTACTTCACCCGCGCGCCCGGCTCCATGATGAGGCCCGATCGGCTGGTCTGGAGCACGACCTCGGCCGGGTTGGTGAGCGAGCGCGTGAACGCGAGCCCGGTGAAGACGAAGATGCCGACCAGCAGGAGCGAGAGCGCGACGCCTGCGACGCGCAGCTTGAGCGGAGATGTGTTGTTCATGCCTCAGCCCGCTAGGTGGAAGGTGTTGAAGTTGGCGTAGATCGCCATGGCGATGAGCAGGTTGACGATCATCACCGCGCTCAGCGAGGACCGCACGGAGCGGCCGACAGCCTCCCCCACGCCAGCCGGACCACCGGTGGCGGTGTACCCGAAGAAGGTGTGCACGAGCATCACCACGGTGACCATCGCCAGCACCTGGAAGTAGGAGAAAACGATGTCGAGCGGGTGCAGGTAGAGGAAGAAGTAGTGCGAGAAGTTACCTGTGCCGACGTCGTAGTAGAAGACCAGGAACAAGTAGTTCGCGGCGAAGCCACCGAGCGTGGCGAAGACGTAGAGCGGGGTGATCACGATCATCCCGGCGAGGACACGGGTGCTGGCGAGGTAGGGCAGCGACGGGATCGCCATCACCTCGATGGCGTCGATCTCCTCGCTGATCCGCATCGCGCCCAGCTGCGACGTCGTCGCCGCCCCGAGGGTCACCGACAGGGCGACGCCGGCGAGGAGCGGCGTGGACAGCCGCGAGGTGAAGATCGCAGCCAGCGCGGGGCTCACTGAGCCGACGCCGACGTTGGAGGAGGACTCGAAGCCCTGCGCCGCGGCGACACCGCCTGCGAAGAAGGTGATGAAGGTGATGATGACGACCGAACCGCCGACCAGCGCGAGGGCCCCGGTCCCGGTGCCGAGCTCGGCGATCAGCTTGACGATCTCGCCGGGGTGGCGGCGCAGCGCACGGGGAGCACCGGCGAAGACGCGGAAGTAGAACAGGCCGTGCTGGCCGATCGAGTCGAGCGCGCGACCCGGGGCACGGCGCGCAGCAGTCAGCTTGGGGGCGATGGTCGACATGGGCGCCTCAGAGAATCGCGAACTGGATCAGGCTGATGACCAGGCTGATGGGGACGAGCACGGCGACGGTGATCACGACCGCCTGGTTGACGGCGTCGCCGACACCCTTCGAACCACCCGAGACGTTGAGGCCGCGGTAGCAGGCGATGATCCCGGCCACCAGACCGAAGACGAACGACTTGATCATGCTGACCATCAGCTCGGGGATCGCGGTGAACAGCGGGATGCTGTCGAGGTAGGACCCGGGCGTCACGCCCTGGAGGTAGACCGAGAAGAAGTAGCCGCCGACGAGCCCGCCGGAGCAGATGAGCACGTTCAACAGCATCGAGACGAGCACCGCCGCGACGATCCGGGGCACGACCAGACGCTGGATCGGGTCGATGCCCAGCACCTGCATGGCCGCAATCTCCTCGCGGATCGTCCGTGCCGCGAGGTCGGCACACATGGCCGTGCCGCCGGCACCGGCAACCACGACCACCGTGACGAACGGGCCGATCTGCTGGACCGACGCCAGGCCCGCGATCGCACCGGCGAGATCCAGGGCGCCGATGTCGCGCAGCAGCAGGTTGATCTCGAAGATCACCAGCAGTGTGAAGCCGAGCATCACCAGCAGCGTGGGGACGAGCGAGACCCGCGCGACGAACCAGGCCTGTTGGACCGTCTCGCGCCACGAGAAGCCCTTCGTGAACATGATGACCAGGGCGTCGAGCGACATCGCCAGCACCTGCCCGAGCGCGCTGGTCGGCTTCGCCACCGACTGCATCACTGACGCCATCGACACATCCCCCATGAGGCAAACGCGGCTGCAGATAGACTCTCCACAGCTTTTGAATCTGGATTAAGGTAAGTCCAGTTATGGAACGGTAAGCCGAGACTCGTTGTGTGTCAACCGTCACCCACCACGACCCCTCGAAGGAGCACAGATGGACCTCGGACTGAAGGACGCGCGGGTGCTGGTCACCGGTGGCGCCTCGAACATCGGGCGTGGCATCGTGCACGCCTTTGCGGGTGAGGGCAGCCGGATCGTCCTCTCCGACATCGACCAGGAGCAGGCGGAGAAGGTCGGACAGGAGGCCCTGGACCGCGGCGCGGCCGCGGTGGAGCTCGTCGTGGGCGACCTGGTCCAGGAGGGCGAGGCGCAACGCGCCGCCGACCGGGCCGTGGAGCAGTGGGACGGCATCGACGTCCTCGTGAACAACGCCGGCTGGAGCGTGCCCGGCTTCATCGCCAGGAACACCGACCGCGCCAATTGGCAGAAGACCGTCGAGGTCAACTTCTTCACCGCCATCGCCGCCACCCAGGCCGTGCTGCCGGCCATGCGCGAGCAGAGCCGTGGCTCGATCGTCTTCATCGCCAGCGAGTCAGCCTTCGGCCAGATCCGCCAGGGTGTCTACGGCGCCACGAAGGCAGCGGTGGTCGCCCTCGCCCGCACCACGGCCCGCGAGCACGGGCGGCACGGGATCCGCTCCAACATCGTGTGCCCCGGCCTGGTCGTCCCGGAGGGCCCGGAGGCCGTCGGGAGCAAGAGTCTCTGGGCGGTCGGCAAGGACAACGTGTTCAACGACGACCAGGCGCAGTACCTGCTCAAGGACACGCCGCTCGGTCGGCTCACCACGGCCGAGGACGTCGCCGCGTCCGTGCTGTTCCTGGCCTCCGAGCGGATGAGCCGCCAGGTCACCGGGCAGCTGTTCAGCGTCAGCGGTGGCTACACGATGCCCTGAGCCCTGGGCCTGGGGAAACCCACGCCCCCGGCCGGTCGGCCAGCTGGCCGACCGGCAGGGCGCCCAGTTGGGCGATCGGCCCGGGACATCTGCGCCGATCAGCGCAGGAGGAGCAGCACGCTCGCGGTCCCGACCACGGCGATCCACACGTCCAGCGTCCGCTGGAGCGCCGTCCCCCGGAGCTCCATGAAGTCGAGCGCGACGAGGCGCGCCTTAACGAACGCCAGCACGGCCGCCACGGCGGACAGCACCCGCACCGAGGCGAGGTCGTGCGCCGTCCCGGTCGTGAGGAGCAACGCCAGCAGGGTCAGGGCAACGAGGATGATCAGGGCGACCAAGGCGCGCCTGGACGCAGTGGCCTCCTCCGCCCCCGGGTTCTGGATGGTCGCGGTCGTCTCGTCCGTGGTGCTCATGCGTGCGTCCCGATGTAGAGGATGGAGAAGATGACCAGCCACAGCAGGTCGACCATGTGCCAGTAGCCGGCTGCCGCCTCGGCCCACCGCATCGACACGCGGCCCTGGGCCAGGCCCCACCGCCACGAGACCAGCAGGATGCTGCCGATCGCGACGTGCATGAGGTGCAGGCCCGTGAGCACGAAGTAGTAGCCGAAGAACGTCGAGCTGGTGATCGCGTGGCCGTTGGAGATCTCGAGGGTGTACTCGACGAGCTTGACGGTGGCGAAGAGCGCCCCACCTGCGAGCGCCCAGCCCACCAGCTGGCGGGCCCGTGCGTCGTCGCCGCGGCGCTGCGCGGCAACGGCGCGCGCCACGACGTACGACGACGCGAGCAGGACCATCGTGTTGATCAGGCCCAGCGCCACGACGAGGTGCGCCGCCTCGGCCGCGAAGCCCGGGCGGTCCTCGCCCAGCTCCCACAGATAGGCCCCGAAGAACATGGCGAAGACGGACATGTCGCCGAGGACGAAACACCAGAAGCCGAGGTCGACCGGAACCGGTCGGCGGGACGGGGCCGCCTGAACGTGCGCGGTCATGCCGCCACCCCCTCATCCGTGACGATCTCGACCCGCAGCGCCATCGAGCGCAGCACGAGCCCGGTCACGAGGAGCCAGAGCGCGTACGTGGTGAGGGCGAGCCAGAAGATCAGCACGCCGTTCCACGCGAAGGGGCCGCCGTGGAAGACGAAGGCGAGGATGTCGAAGCTGAAGGTGAACCCGATCCAGCAGTTGAGGTAGCCCAGCCAGCGCGGCAGCACCGTGCCGTCGCCCCTGACGGCGGCGGCCGCGATGGCGAGGTTCTGGATGATGAACGGCGCGATCGGGGTGATGAACAGCAGCCATGAGAGATCGTTGAGAAGCACCGTCAGCTCGGCGTCACGCTCGGGACGGAATCCGGCGACGGCCATGATCAGCATCGGCACGAGCAGCATCACGGCAGTGACGGCGCCAGCGAAGACCTGCACGAGCGTCAGGATCGGCACTCCTCGCTCGGTGCGCCACATCGCATGGGTGAGGGCCGCGAGCATCGGGATCACCAGGCTCACGCCGATGGACGAGACCGCGATCCCCATCGGGACCCGCAGCCCGTTGTCGTAGAAGGCGACGACCTCGGCTGCTGTGTGGTCGGGCCCGAGCGGAAACGGCAGCACGCCGGAGATCAACCACCCAGCGAAGGCCACCGCGATCACTCCGGGTCCGCACCAGGCGCACACGAGGTAAACCAGGCGCGCGTCGCGGCTGAGCCGGAGGACGGGCCCCCGGTCGTCGGCGCTCGAGGGCGCCGGAGGGACCCGGTGGGCGGCTTGGTCCGCGGCTTGGTCCGCGGCCTGGGGCAGGGTCGAGGTCACGCAACCACCTGTCGTCGGGGCGGCGCACCACCCGGAGCGCAGACGTCACTTTTGAATCGTATGTAGAAACTGCGGGGCAGACGCTAGAACTGACACCGGTCGGTGTCAAGATGTTTTTGTGAACACCCCCACCCGGCCTTTCCGCGGCGTGAGCGCTGCCGAGCGCACCGCCACGCGGCGCGACCAGCTGCTCGAGGGCCTGCTCGACGTCGTCCTGGCGGAGGGATCTGCCCGCACCACGGTCAACAAGGTGTGCGCCGCGGCCGGCTTGACCAAGCGGTACTTCTACGAGAGCTTCGCCTCGCTCGACGAAGCCATGTCGGCAGCGGCCACCCGGCTGTTCGACGGGTTCTACAACGCGATGGTCGCCCTGACCCAGGACTCCAGCGAGGTCACGGTCTTCCGGGCGATCGTCGCCGCGACGATCGACGAGCTCGACGCCGACCCGCGGGCTGCGCGCCTCTTCGCCGAGGCGCCGGGCAACGCCGTGGTGCGCGAGCTGCGAGCCCGGTCGATCGAGCGCTTCACCCGGCACCTGACCGGCCACATCACCGCAGGGGCGTCCGCCTCGCCCGACCTCGAGCTGCAGGTCCGGGTCGTGGTGTCCGGCACGACGGACGTCATCACCGGCTTCCTGGACGGGTCGGTCGACACAACCCGCGAAGCCATCATCGAAACCGCGGGCCACCTGATGGAGCTGACCTCAGCCAAGTCCGGGCGTGAGCTCGGTAGCGGCCCGTCGGCCCGCCATGAGGCACCCCCGAAGCCTGGGTGACTCAGGAAGTCGCCCGCAAGGCGCACATCCGAGGGCATGGCTGCCGAGGCTGCCTACATCGCGTCGTACGAGCCCATCACGACGATGGCGCCACCATCGATCTGGAAAGCCCGGTCATGGAACGTCCGGGTCCGGCCGCGACACCGTCGGAGCCTCCAGCACGACGGCGTCCATGCCCGGGCACCGAGGGTTACGAGCCACGTCGAGCCGGCGATCCCGGCGCCGACGACAGCGGCGTCTGATTGTCCACAGTTCGCCTTCTCAGGCCAGGACGCTGAAGCGCCAGTCGAGCACCGGTCGTTCGCCGTTGGCCGCCACCTCGGCCCGCAGGTCCACGACCGACCAGTCCCCGACGGCCGTGACCCGCCCCACCGTGAACCGACTGGTGAGCGTGTCGCCCTCATGGACCGGGCCCGTGTGGTCGCACGACTCCCAAGCGAGGATCGTGGCCAGGTCGGGAAGGGCGCGCAGCAGCTGGGAGGTGGCGATCGCGATCGTGTGGCCGCCGTAGACGAGCCGCTGACCACCAGCCTGGAACCGGTCGTGGTGCACGGCGGCGACGTTGAGGGTCAGCCGGGCGAGCTCGGGCGCGCTCGAGACGACGTCGCCGGTCGCGACCTCAAGGACGTCCCCCTCCTGGGGCACCACCTCCCGGACACCCCCGGCGACGTAGGCCGAGCGGTCCCAGGCCGGCACGAGCACTGTCGGGTCGACGGGCGGGAGGTCGGCGCCGACGGCGTCGAGGTCGTCGGCATGACCGGTGGGCGGAGCCCCCGGTGAGAGCGGCAGCATGGCACAGCGGTAGAAGTCCACCACCGGTCGTCCGTGCTGGTCGACCGTCCGCATGTGGAGCGCGGCAAGCCCGGTCGGCGGCCGTCCCTCGCGCCGGCCGTTCTCGCGCAGGCCCACGACCGTGGTCGTGGTGCCCAGGGTGTCGCCGATGAGCGGCTGACGGAGCAGCGCGAAGCGGCGGTAGAAGAGGTTCGCCCGGACCCGCTGCGTGACCAGCGTCGTCTGGCCGATGGCCGCATTCGTCACGAGCGCCGGCGACGCGACCGCGCCGCCGGCGACGCTGTGCGCGAGGTGGTCGTCGAGAGCGAGGCGCCAGCGGTCACCGGCGATAACCTGGTGCTGGGCCGCCCGCCCCTCGGTCAGCGTCAGGCTGGGAGCGGTGTCGAAGACCTGCCCGACCTCGAGCTCGTCGAAGAAGGGGCCGCCGACGGTCCGCGGCGCGCTCACCGGGCACCCGCTCGGGCCAGCACGTGGCGGGCGTCCTTCGCCATGGCCTCGTCGACCAGTGCGCCGTCGACGACCGCAGCACCGCGACCTGCAGCCGCCGCCTCGTCCAGCGTCTGCAGCACCCGGCGGGCGTGGTCCACCTGCTCGGGGGAGGGCGTGAACGCCTCGGTCACCGCCGCCGCCTGACGCGGGTGGATGACCCACTTGGCGTCGAAACCAAGCGCCGCGGCGTCTGCGACGGCGGTCCGGAACGGCTCGTCGTCGGCCACGCCGAGGAACGGGCCGTCGATGGCCGCGACCCCAGCAGCGCGGGCGTGCAACACGAAGGCGTCCTGGATGCCGCGCCACGCCACCTGGTCGAGGGCGCGGGAGCGTCCGAGCGAAGCGCCGAGGTCGGCGTACCCGACGACCAGCGCCTCGAGCCGCTTCGGTCCGGCGACCACGTCGCCGAGCCGCAGCACCCCGGCCGCGGTCTCGACCAGCGCCTGCACCGCGAGCGGCTCCCTACGCCCCAGCTCGACCTCGAGACCGTCCAGCAACCGCTCCACGAACTCCACATCGGCCCGCGACTCGACCTTCGGCAGGACGACTGCAGAGATCGCGTCGATCCCGGCCACGGCCTCGAGGTCCCGGTGACACCACGGCGATCCGATCGCATTGACCCGCACGACCACCCGCGGGCGGTCCTCAGGCCACGAGAAGGCGCCCAACTGCTCGCGGGCCCGCTCCTTGTCGTCGACGGCGACGGCGTCCTCGAGGTCGACGACGACCTCATCGACACCGGACTCGAGTGCCTTGTGCAGCTTGCGATCGTCCCCCGCCGGGACGCAGAGCGATGCACGGCGGGTTACCAGCGCGACGTTGACCACGGTCATTCTTTTAATCTACATTAAAGACAGACGGGCGGGCAATCGGACCGCCACGCGACTACGGAGGACGCGCACACCATGTCAAGGATGTCAGCGGAGGAGCAGGAAGTCGTCGCCCTGGTGCGCGACTGGATCGACCGCGAGGTCCGTGGCAACGTGCAGCAGGTCGAGCACGCCAACGAGTACCCCGAGAAGTGGATCGAGCAGATGAAGGAGCTCGGGATCTACGGCCTCGCCATCCCGGAGCCCTACGGCGAGGTCGCCGTCTCGATGCCTTGCTACGTCGAGGTCACCACCGAGCTCGCCCGCGGCTGGATGAGCCTCGCCGGCGCGATGGGCGGCCACACCGTCGTCTCCAAACTGATCCTCCAGTTCGGCACCGAGGAGCAGAAGCAGCACTACCTGCCCCGGATGGCGACGGGCGAGCTGCGCGCAACGATGGCGCTGACCGAGCCGGGCGGTGGCTCCGACCTGCAGGCGATGAAGACGGTTGCCCGCAAGGACGGCGACTCCTACGTGGTCAACGGCTCCAAGACGTGGATCAGCAACGCCCGCCGCTCCGGCCTGATCGCGCTGCTCTGCAAGACCGACCCGAACGCGACCCCGCGCCACAAGGGCATCTCGATCCTGCTCGTGGAGCACGGCCCGGGCCTGACGGTCTCGCGCGACCTGCCCAAGCTGGGCTACAAGGGCGTGGAGTCCTGCGAGCTGGCCTTCGACGACTTCCGCACGCCGACCGCCTCGCTGCTCGGCGAGGAGGAGGGGCGGGGCTTCGCACAGATGATGCGGGGCCTGGAGACCGGTCGCCTGCAGGTTGCCTCCCGCGCCCTCGGCGTAGGCCAGGCCGCCTTCGACGACGCCCTGGCCTACGCCCAGGTCCGCGAGTCGATGGGCAAGCCCATCTGGCAGCACCAGTCGATCGGCAACTACCTCGCCGAGATGGCGACCAAGCTGACCGCTGCGCGCCAGCTGGTCCTCTTCGCCGCCGAGAAGTACGACGCCGGCGAGCGCTGCGACATGGAGGCCGGCATGGCGAAGCTCTACGCATCCGAGGTCGCGATGGAGATCGCGCTCAACGCGGTGCGTATCCACGGCGGCTACGGCTACTCGACCGAGTACGACGTCGAGCGGTACTTCCGCGACGCCCCGCTGATGATCGTCGGCGAGGGCACCAACGAGATCCAGCGCAACGTCATCGCCGCCCAACTGGTCAAGCGCGGCGGCCTCAGCGGCTGACCCGGCCACCCACCGACCCACACGGCCGCGGGGCCAGCGGCCACACCGACCACCCCGCGGCCGTGTGAACTAGTGAAGCGCGATTAGAATCCCGCCCATGGCGAAGAAGTCCGGGAGCCCGACATTGGCCACCGCACGCGAAGGCAAGTCGGCCGACAAGAAGTCGGCCCGGACCCGGACGCGCATCCTCGATGCCGCCGCCCAGGTGCTCAGCGCCAAGGGGTACGCCGGCATGCGGCTCAGCGACGTCGCCGAGGTCGCCGAGCTCCAGGCGCCGGCGATCTACTACTACTTCCCTTCCCGCGACGACCTCATCGAGGAGGTCATGTGGGTGGGCCTGGCCGACATGCGCGAGTTCCTCACGAGGGCTCTGGACTCCGCGCCTGCCGACGCGACAGCCATGGACCGCATCCTGCTCGCCGTGGAGACGCACCTGCGCCACGAGCTCGAGATCTCCGACTACGCGACCGCCGCGATCCGCAACAGTGGCCAGCTGCCCGAGCACATCCGCGAGCGCCACGACGCCGAGGAGAAGAAGTACGGCGCCGTGTGGCGAGACCTCTTCAGGCGCGCCGCCGAGACCGGGGACCTCCGCGACGACCTGGACCCCTACCTCGCCCAGATGTTGGTGATGGGCACCCTGAACTGGGCAGCCGAGTGGTGGAAGCCCAACCGCGCCACGATCGACCGCGTGGTCACCGCTGCCCGGTCCTACGTGCTCCACGCCCTTACATCCTGATCCCGGGCAGCGACCGACAGCCGGACTGCGGCTCCCCGGCGCCGCTTTTCGAGGCTAGGTTCAAAACTGGACAATCGGGAGGAGGCCCCCATGGGCGTCGACGTTGCGGTGACGAACTTGACCAAACAGTTCGGCAAGCAGCTCATCTGGAAGGGCGTGACGCTCACCCTCCCCGCCGGCGAGATCTCGGTGATGCTGGGCCCGTCSGGCACCGGCAAGTCGGTCTTCCTCAAGGCCCTCATCGGCCTGATCAAGCCCGACGAGGGCTCGATCGTCATCGAGGGCACCGACATCGCCTCGTGCTCGGAGAAGGAGCTCTACGAGGTCCGCAAGCTGTTC